>JBFGPT010000010.1:0-12734 GCA_041564575.1 Gammaproteobacteria bacterium
TCGGCCTCGACATCATCGCCGACCATGAGTGTCTCCGCAGCTGAACAGCCCAGGCTCTCAACGGCGGTCAGGTAGAATTCCGGTGCTGGCTTGCCGATAACGACGACCTGCTGACCGCTGGCATATTCGAGCGCATGCACAAAGGGTCCGGCATCAAGACTGAGACCGTCGGCTTCCCTGAAATAACGGTTCACGCCCATGGCCAGCAGGCGGGCGCCATCCAGCAGGTAGCGAAACGCCGTGTTCATATTCCGGTAGGAGAAGCCGTCGCCGGCATCACCCACCAGTACCGCATCAATCCTGCCTGCCGGTATGACTGAACCGAATTCGTCCTGCAGATCTGGATGGATCAGCATGTAGGCGTTCAGGGCATGTGCCTTGAGGTAATCACGTGCAGCGATCGGCGCGGTAAACAACTCCTTACGCGAAACTTCAAACTGCATTGTTCGTAATTGGCCCAGTATCGCATCCGATGTCTTGCGAGTGGTATTGGTGATAAAACGCACCGGCAACCCGGCGTCGTGCAACCGCTCTACCGACTGCAAAGCGCCGGGCAGGGCCTCGGTGCCACTGTAAAGCACGCCGCTTAAATCGAGACATACACCCTTTATCATTATGCCTTGTTGAATCCCCGTGCCCGTAACCGGCCACTATGGTATTCCATTGATACGTCCTGTATTTTTAATTATAGCCATTCACAAGCGGATAATTCATGGGGCAGGAAATACCGACCAGCAAGTTTCATAAGCGTGACTTCGATATCTTTGCCGGGAAATTACGCGACGAAACCGAATTACTCGGGAAATATTTCGACGAGGACCGCTTTTGCAGCCTGCACAATGTCGGCGGTTTCGAGATCGAGGCATGGCTGGTCGATCAACAGGCCCTGCCGAACCCGGTCAATGAGCGCTTCCTGCAATTATTGAATAACCCGCTGGTTGTCATGGAACTGGCCCGCTTCAATATCGAGATCAACGTCAAACCGCAGGTGCTTTATGGCCGCGCGCTGGCGCTGTTCCACGAGGACCTGGCAAGAACCTGGGCGGCATGCCGCGAGACGGCGCAGAAAATCGACACGGACCTGATGACTATCGGCATACATCCCGCGGTCAGCGACAGCGAGCTGACGCTTGCCAACATGTCCAACAGCCCGCGTTACATCGCGCTGAATGAACAGGTCTTATCCAAGCGCGGCGGCAAACCCCTGGTGCTGGAGATCAAGGGCCGCGAATGCCTGAAGACCCGTCACCACGACGTGATGCTGGAATCGGCCACGACCTCATTCCAGATCCACCTGCAGGTCCGTCCCGAGAAGGCCGTGCGCGCCTTCAATGCCGCCATGATCGTCTCGGCACCCCTGCTTGCTGTCAGCGCCAACTCGCCGTTCCTGTTCGGGCATGACCTGTGGGACGAAAGCCGTATTCCCCTGTTCGAGCAATCGGTCGATGACGGCACGCATGTATGCAAGCGCGTGACCTTCGGCCAGGACTATATCAAAGGCAGCCTGTTTGATTGTTTTCGTGAAAACATGGAAATCTTTCCGGCGCTGTTACCTATAGACATGCAAACACCGGCCGAGAAGTTTTCGCACCTGCGCCTGCATAATGGCACTATCTGGCGCTGGAACCGGCCGCTTATCGGTTTCGGTAAAAACGACACCCTGCACCTGAGGGTCGAAAACCGCGTGGTGCCGTCCGGCCCGACGCTGGATGACATGATCGCCAATGCCGCCTTTTTCTGGGGCCTGACCCGATCGCTGACCGACCAGGCGCTCGCTCCCGAATCAGCGATCAGTTTCGCGGCGGCGCGTGACAATTTTTACTCTGCTGCACAACACGGCCTGGACAGCGAACTTTTGTGGCTCGATGGCAAGTGGCATTCGGCCAGCACACTGATCACCGACAGCCTGCTGCCCGTTGCTGAAGCGGGGCTGCTTAACCTGGGGGTCGATGCCGGGGATTGCGCACACTATTTCAATATCATCCGTGAACGCGCCACTTCCGGCCAGAACGGCGCCACCTGGCAACGCCGCTGGGCGGTAAAACATGGTCACGACATGCGAGAACTCAGCCGGGTATACCTGGCAAACCAGAAAACGGGACGGCCCGTACACGAATGGACGATATGAATGCTGCACGTCATTGATTCCCTGCCGCCCGGCCTGCTGGAACTGCCGGCACCGGTGTTGTACCGCGCCCTGCCGGGTCCGACCCTGATGCATCTGCCGGGAAACAGGCCTGAACCCATGTTCGTCTCGGTGCTGTTGCACGGCAACGAGCACACGGGCTGGGAATCGATACGCCGCTTGATCGCGAAATACCAGTCGCGCGGGTTACCGCGATCGCTGTCGGTCTTCATTGGCAACATCGAGGCGGCACGCTATAACCAGCGCTTTCTCGATCACCAGCCCGATTACAACCGCATCTGGAACGGCGGTGAGGGTCCGGAGCAACGCATGATGTCGCAGGTAGCTGAAGAGATGAAACGCCGCAACGTTTTCCTCAGCATCGACATCCATAACAACACGGGCAAAAACCCGCACTATGCCTGTGTCAACAACACCTATGCCCGCTATTTACAACTCGCCACCCTGTTTTCCCGCACGGTGGTGTATTTTATCCGCCCCAAGGGCGTGCAGAGCATGACCTTCGCTGAGTTGTGCCCGGCAGTGACGGTGGAGTGTGGCACCTCCGGCGAGATCAGCGGCGTGGAACACGCACTGGGGTTTGCCGACACCTGCCTGCATCTGGACCAGTTGCCGGATCATGCCGTCAACAGCCATGAATTCGACCTCTACCACACAGTGGCTATCGTGAAGATGTGCGCGGACATCAGTTTTGGATTTGATGAGGACGATTACGACCTGGCGCTGGATCACCGCATCGAGGATTGTAATTTCACGGTATTACCCGAGGGATATCATTTTGGTCGCGTGAATAACGGCCTGGCACAGACGCTGGATATTCGCGATGAACAGGGCAATGAAGTCACCGAACAGTACTTCCATGTCGAGGACGGAATTTTGAAAACCCGACGTGAAATTATCCCGGCCATGATCACGGTAAACGCCGATGTCATCCGCAAGGACTGTTTCTTTTATATCATGGAACCGTATCCACTCTGACAAGCAGACTGCTTCAGGCCGTCTTGTACTTGATCAAGGCCTGCGCGTAACTGGTCAGGCTGTTGCCCTGGTCCATGGCCAGACCCACCGACACGCCGTACAGTGGCAGCCAGCCATCCTGGATCTTTTCATTGACCTTTGCGGTCAACTGCATGGGATTTGAATTGGTCAACAGCAGGTATTCATCGATCTGTTTTGTTGCCATGGCGCTCTCCTGTTGCAATGCATGTGTTCTGATCTTTCACCCCGGTGCATGATAGCAAGAATCGGATCGCTATTTTCCGGTTTTCGGCATACTGTGATAAGTGACGTGAAACAGGTATTTATCAGTCAATGAGTGATTATGATCGCATCGCCGCGGCCATTGAATTTATCCGCAAACATACGGCAGAGCAACCGTCGCTGGAAGCGATCGCGGCGCATGTACACCTGAGCCCGGCGCATTTCCAGAGACTGTTCAGCCGCTGGGCCGGCATCTCACCGAAACGTTTCCTGCAGCAACTGACCCTGGTCCAGGCGCAACGCCTGCTCGATGCGTCCACGAGCACCCTCGCGACCAGCCAGGCAGTCGGGCTCAGCAGCAGCGCCCGCCTGCACGATCATTTTGTATCACTCAACGCCGTTACCCCCGGTGAGTACAAGCACGGCGGCGCCGGACTTGAGATAACTTACGGTCAGCACACAACACCCTACGGCCCGGCGTTTATCGCCTGCACGAAGCGGGGCGTGTGCCAGTTGACGTTTGTTGACCGGGACGAGGCCGCGCCCCTTGAGTTGCTGCGAAGATCATGGCCACACGCGGTACTGCGGGAATCAGTGGCGCAGGCCGGGCGTTTGCTGGAACGCATTTTCGGCGGGGCGTTGGCGGATGACGGGCCCGTTGCCCTGCACGTTCGCGGGACCAATTTTCAGATCAATGTCTGGCGGGCCCTGCTGGAGATCCCGCCCGGGCGAGTGACAAGTTATGGAAATATTGCCGCGCAACTCGGCAGGCCTGGAGCCGCGAGAGCGGTGGGAAACGCCGTTGGCAGCAACCCCGCCGCCTGGCTGATCCCCTGTCACCGGGTGATCCGGGCGAGCGGTGCACTGGGGGATTACCGCTGGGGTAAGGATCGCAAGCGAATCATGCTGGCGCTGGAAGTTGCAGGCGGATAAAGCCGCCTGCGTGTGAGCTAGGATTTAAAACCGTTTCGCTTGCGTGCGACACCAATGCCGGCAATGCCAAGGGCAAACAAGGCAATGGTGCCCGGCTCGGGGACCGAACTGGCCGGGGTCAGCTGACCATTGCCACCGATATCAAATGCAAAATCTCCGGAGATGTTCCAGTTACCGCCATCGTCCAGTGCAAAACTGACCAGACCGGCACCGGCACAGATATCATCACCCAGGACCAGTTCGCCGATATCCGTGCAGAAGTTCGGAAATTGAAATGAAAGCGGATTTTCCGGATCGGTAATATTTTGTGATGATGACAATGTAAACGTCAGGCCCTCACCTATATCACCCGACGGCAGCAGGCCATTGGTAAACAGGAAAGGATCATTGATCGTGAACGGATTGAGCAGGCTTGAGCCGTCGTAACTGAAAACCACGCTGCCCGCGCCGAGAAAATCGATAAACCCGTCTTCATCGATGGACAGGCCGGTCAGGCTCAGGCTGCCGGTGACCGTTTCTGTGAGACCGTCATTGAAGGGATTGAAATCATCATCCAGGGGACTGCCGTCGAAGGCGCAGTCATCACAATCGCCGCTGAAATCAAATTGAAAATCCAGCGCATGCACCTGCGCCACCAGGATCCAGGGAAGTAGCAACGCACAAAGCGCTGACAAAGCTTTTCTGCACCACATCTTTGCTTACCCCGTTTTTAACAACTTGTTTTATACAGTGTATAAACCAGGCGTGTTCAATACCAGTACGTTTTTTACCCCACGTTTTACACGCGTGAGTTCAGGCCAACCGATGGTCCGCAAATACCAAGAGGAATCATGAGGTAATTACAGATACATCAGGTTTTCCCTCATTAACCGGACGCTGCACGACTGTTTACCTGCTGGCACCATTTCACGTGGATTTGTGCGTCTTTTACTCCGGGTTGTCCTGATGCAGTTTCAGCGTGCGCCGGTATTCCGCGTAGATCATCTGGCAACGTTCGCCAAGTTCGGAGTGTTCATCGATATTATCGACGTAAAACCGGATCAGGCCGCGCATGTGACCTTCCATGCGGGTCCGGCCGCCCGACTCGTTGGCCTGTTTTTCGATGCGCTTGAGATAGCGCAACAGGAACCAGGGCGCCGTGTGCGTTTCTTGCACCAGCAGCTCCACCGCTTTGCGCTGTTCGATGACGAACTGGCGAAACTCGCCAAAATACACTTCGGCCATGCGATCACCTGCCAGAAATCAAGTCCCCTGCCGCAATACCCTCATGGGCGGTGCGGACAGCACGTGACGGGTGCCCAGCACGCCGCCGACGCCAATCAACACCATACTCAGCAATGGCCCGAAAAACCAGATCACGGGATTGAGGCTCATCGTCAGGTTAAAGACATAGTGGGCCAGCAGCCATTCCACCAGCGTGGCGCCGAACGCCGCCAGCAGGCCGGCAATCAGACCCAGGCACAAAAACTCCGCCAGCAGTGCGCCGAGGATCTGCCTGCGGCTGGCGCCCAGCGAACTCAACAGTGCCGATTCCTGCAGGCGTTCGTCATGCGTGGTCTGCAGGGCGGCAAACAGAACGATGAGTCCGGCCAGCAGGGTGAAACCGGACACGTACTCGATAGTTCGGATCACCTGGTTCATCAACTGCCTGACCTGCGTCAGGATGGCGTCAACGTCGAACACGGTGACACTTGGAAATTCGCGGACGATATCGGACAACAGCAGGCGTTCGGCCGGCGGCAGGTAAAAACTCGTAATATACGTCGCCGGATAGCTCGCGAGCGTCGCCGGATCGGAGACCACGAAAAAATTGACGTTGAACGAGTCCCACTCGACCCAGCGCAGGTTGCTGGCCACCGCGCTGACCTCACGGCCGGCGACCAGGTAGGTCAGGTGGTCCCCCATCCGGATACCCAGGGTTTGCGCGATGCCCTCCTCCACGGAAAAAACGCCCGTCTCTCCGGACGCCCACCAGTGGCCTGCGACCAGGCGATTGTGCCCCTGCATCTGTTCGGCGAACGACAGATTGAACTCGCGCGCGACCAGGCGCCGGGCGCGGTCATCGGCATAGTCTTCCGGTGACACCGGCCGGTCGTTGATGCGGACCAGACGGCCGCGGATCATCGGGTAAAACTCGGTCAACAGGCGGCCGCGTTCAAAGATAAAGTCACCCAGTTGCCGGACCTCGTCCGGCTGGACATTGATCAGGAAATAATTCGGCGTGCCGGCCGGCAGGCGCTCACGCCAGTTTTCCAGCAGGTCGGTGCGGATCAGGAACAACAGCAGCATCGCGGTCAGGCCAAGACCGATGCCCAGCACCTGGGCGATGCTCTGCCCGCCGCGGCGCGAGACGTTGGCCAGGCCATAGCGCAGCACCACGCCGCTGAGGCGCAGGCGTCGTATCAGGTAAATCGCCCCCCTGGCCGCCAGGGCCAGGGCAACTCCGGTCGCTAACAGGCCCGCGAAACTATACAGCGACAGGGAGACGTCACCCGACTGCCAGGGCAACAACAGCGCCAGGGCCAGGATTGCCAGAACGTACACCAACCTGCTTGATACCGGCAATGGTGTCAGGTCGCGGCGCAGGACCCGCATCGGCGAGACGGCGCGCAGTCGCAACAACTGCGGCATGGCGAAACCGCAGACCGTGATCAAACCGGTCAGCAGGCCGGAAACGGCGGGCCAGGCCGAAGGCGCCGGTAACTCACCCTGCACCAGGCCACTCATGAGGCTGGCCAATCCCGCCTGTCCGAGAAAACCCAGGCCCGTACCCAGCACACTGCACAGCAGGGCCAGCAGCAGGCATTGCAACAGGTAGATCGACAGTACCGTGCCCTGCGTCGCCCCGATGCAGCGCATGATCGCGCAATAATCGAGGTGCCGCCGCACGTAACGCTGGGTGCTCATGGCAACCGCCATGCCGGCCAGGGCGACGCTGACCAGCGCCGCCAGGCCGAGGAACTGGCTGGCACGCTCCAGCGCCGTTTTCAACTCCGGCCGCGCATCGCGGATACCGCGGATCTTGACCGTACCGCCGCCGTGTTGCGCCTCGAACCACTGGCGGAAGGCGGCAACGGATTCGGCCTCGCCGCCCAGCAGGAGATAATACGACACCCGGCTGCCGGGCAGGATCAGACCGGTTGCGGCGACATCGGCCCGGTTGATCATGAGCCGTGGGGCGATGTTGAAGATATCGCCGCCGCGATCGGGTTCAAAGGTCAGCACCCGGCTGAGTGTCAGGTGCGTGGCCCCCAGTTCAATCTGTTCATTCAGCTCGACGCCCAGTTGTTGCAGCAGGCGCGAATCGGCCCAGGCCTCGCCGGGCGCCGGGATGCCGGCGGGCGTGTATTCTTCGCCGAACAGGCGATCGGCCACGCGCAGTTCGCCGCGCAGTGGGTAGCCCGCGGCAACCGCCTTGACCTCGGCCATCTGGAAACGATCCTCTTTGACCACGACACTGCGAAAGGCCGTCACCGACGTGGTTTGCAGCCGCATGCGCCGCGCCTGCTCGCCGATCGATGCCGGGACCGGCGCCGTTGCCGACAACACCAGGTCGGCGGCCAGCAACTCGGTGGCCTGTATTTCGATGGTCTGCTCGATACGGTCGGTGAAAAACCCGACCGTGGTCAGGCTGGCGACGGCGACTATCAGCGATAGGACGATGAGCCGGAGTTCCCCGGAATGCCAGTCTCGCAACAAAAGTCGCAGCGCAAAGCCGGGGCGGGTCATGCGCCGTCCTCAAGCCGGCCACCGGCCAGGGTCAGTTGCCGCTGGCAGCGGCTGGCAATGTGCTCATCGTGGGTGACAATCACCAGCGTCGTGCCCTTTTCCTCGTTCAGCCTGAACAATAACTCGATGATCTGCGCGGCCGTGGTCTGATCCAGGTTGCCGGTCGGTTCGTCGGCAAACAGGATCAGGGGATCGGTGACGAAGGCGCGGGCAATCGCCACGCGCTGCTGTTCTCCGCCGGACAACTGGTTCGGATAATGTTGCATGCGGTCCACCAGGCCGACCCGTTGCAGCCAGTCGCTGGCCAGTGCCTGCGGTTCGGCCATGCCGTTCAACTCCAGCGGCAGCATGACGTTTTCCAGGGCGGTCAGGCCCGGCAACAGCTGGAACGACTGAAACACGAACCCGACCCGCTGATAACGGATGCGGGCCCGGCCATCTTCGTCCAACGTGTTGAGTTCGGCACCGTCCAGAACCACGCGGCCGGCGCTGGGAACATCCAGGCCGGCCATGAGCCCAAGCAATGTAGACTTGCCTGAACCGGATACACCGACGATGGCGACCGTTTCGGCTGCGGCAATTGAAAAGCTGATATCATCGAGAATGGTCAGCGTATGCGCCGGACCGGAAATTGTTTTACTGATATTTTCTAACAGGATCATGCGACATCTAGTTCCTTGTGTTTTTAACATTCTGCTGTTTTGTCTCCTGAATGTCACACCGGTTCAGGCCGCGTCGAGAAACCTGCTGATCCTCGGCGACAGTCTCAGTGCCGCCTACGGCATTCCGGTCGACAGTGGCTGGGTAGCCCTGTTGCAAGAGCGCCTTGGGCAACGGGGTCACGATGTCCAGGTCTACAACGCCAGCATCAGCGGCGAAACCACCGGTGGCGCGCTGGCCCGCCTGCCGGGCATCCTTGAACGGCTGACACCGGACATCACGCTGATCGAACTCGGCGCCAATGACGGGCTGCGCGGTTTCCCGCCGGACGTCATTCGCGACAACCTGCTGAACCTGGTGACGCGCCTGCGGCAAACGGGGTCGGCGGTAGTCCTCGTGCAAATGCACCTGCCGCCCAACTACGGCCAGGCCTATAACCGCCGCTTCGATGATATTTACCGCGACATCGCCGCGCAAAATGATTTGCCGCTGGCGCCGTTTATCCTGCAACACATGTACGATGACCCGGAACTGATGCAGGACGACGGCCTGCATCCGAGAGCCGTGGCCCAGCCACTGATCCTGAACCATATCTGGCCGGTACTGGCACCGCTGCTGGAGCATGAACGTTCAGATGAAGTTCTGTAGTCTCTGCGGCAAACCGGTCGTCGTGAAAGTTCCCGATGACGACAACCGACCGCGGCACGTCTGCGAACACTGCGAGACCGTTCATTACGAGAATCCCAAGATCGTGACCGGCTGCCTGCCGGTCTGGGATGACCAGGTGCTGTTGTGCCGCCGCTCCATCGATCCGCGCAGCGGCTACTGGACCCTGCCGGCCGGTTTCCAGGAGATGGACGAGACCAGCATCGAGGGGGCAATCCGGGAAACCTGGGAAGAAGCCACCGCGCGGGTCGAGGTCGAGGCCCTGTATTCCGTGTTCAACCTGCCGCACGTCAACCAGGTCTACATGATGTTTCGTTCACGTCTGCTGGACCTGGACTTCCGCCCGGGGCAGGAAAGCGAGGAGGTATGCCTGTTCCGGGAGGAAGACATACCGTGGAACGAACTGGCCTTCAGCACCATTCGCCAGACACTGAAGTTTTTTTTCGAGGATCGCGCCCGCAACCGCTTTCCGCTGCGTACCGGCAATATTATCCGCCAGGCGCAGGGCTACCGCTTCGAACCGGGCCCGGGCAATCCGCCCTGAGCAACCCGGACCGTGGCGGCGGCTCTCCCGGCTACTCGATCTGTACCCAGCGACCGAAACAACACTCGTAGCAGGTGCCGTCGACGGAGACCTGGTCGCCCTGGCTGAACTCCTGGTCGTTCCAGAGGCAGGTGTTGTTCTCCTGGGACATCTGCACGGTCGCCTCGTCACTCATGGGACCGACAACTTCGGACGTGGTTTTGGCCGGATCGGCGGCTTCTACGTTGGTTGGATCGCCCATTGTTATACCTCACGTGAACGTGTACCGATCCATATTAATCCCGGGCCGGACCCCTGCCAAACTCTACTTGAAATTATCAACAGGTTCTTTATTGTTAGCGCCCTTTTCGAATAATGACTGAAATTCCACGGAGACATCCATGATCAAGCCGCATGGCTCAAAAGAGCTGACCCCGCTGTATGTGACCGACGCCGGACACCGCAAGGCCCTGGAAAAAGAGGCCGCGGAACTCCCGCAGTTAACGCTGAATTCGGCCGCGGCCGCCAACGCCGTCATGCTGGGGGCCGGATATTTTTCACCGCTGTTCGGCTACATGAACCTGGCCGACGCCCTGAGCGTCGCGGAAAACATGCGCACCACGGACGACCTGTTCTGGCCGATACCGGTTCTGAACCGCACCGACGATATCGAATCTATCCGTGATGCACACCGCATCGCACTGCTGGACCCCAACATGCCCGGCAACCCGCTACTGGCTGTGCAGAACGTCGAGGCCATCGAAACCATTCATGACGATCTGCTCGAGCAGATGATCCAGAACACCTTTGGCACCACCGATCCGAACCACCCCGGTGTCGCCACGTTCAAGAGCGCGGGCAAGTATGTGATCTCAGGGCCGATCCAGGTGCTGAACTACAGTTACTTCGAGCATGATTTCCCGGAGACCTTCCGCACTGCCCCGCAGATCCGCGAGTTGATCAAGAAAAACCATTGGGAAAAAGTGGTTGCCTTCCAGACCCGCAATCCCATGCACCGCGCCCACGAGGAACTGTGCAAGATGGCCAAGGACGCGGTCGGCGCCGACGGCATCCTCATCCATATGCTGCTGGGCAAACTGAAGGCCGGCGATATACCAGCCAACGTCCGTGATGCCTCGATCCGCAAGATGGTGGAACTGTACTTCCCGAAAAACACCGTCGAGATCACCGGCTACGGTTTCGACATGCTGTATGCCGGGCCGCGTGAGGCCGTGCTGCACGCCGTCTTTCGCCAGAACGCCGGTTGCACGCATTTCATTGTCGGCCGTGACCACGCCGGTGTCGGCGATTACTACGGCCCCTTCGAGGCCCAGGAGATCTTCAAACAGATCCCCGATGGCGCGCTGGAGATCGAGATCTTCATGGCCGATCACACCGCCTACTCGAAAAAGCTGAACCGTGTCGTCATGCTGCGTGACGCCGAGGACCACGGCAAGGACGACTTCGTCATGCTGTCCGGCACCCGGGTGCGCGAGATGCTGGCCGCCGGCGAGGAACTGCCGCAGGAATTCGCCCGACCCGAGGTCGCGCATATCCTGATGGAGTATTACCAGTCCGAGGCCACCGGCTAGGCCGCTGACCCGGCAACTCGCGGCAGGCCGCCCTGCCGCGGGACTTGATATTTTCACCCCCGGACCCCAGTTAACAAGCCTGGCCTGGCAAGGTTTGTGACGCTGGCCGGTCGTCTAAACGGCGGCCCGGTTTCGGCGCCGGCGCGAGATAGGTTTGACACAGAAAAAATTTTCGCTATATTTCTAGCACTCACTTATGCAGAGTGCTAACAAGAATCCAGGTCAATCTGGTTAAATGCATATTTTTCAAAGAGTTAAGAGAGGAGTCAAAGAATGAAAATACGTCCTTTGCAAGATCGTGTGATCATCAAACGTATGGAGGAAGAAAAGACCTCCGCCGGGGGCATCGTCATCCCGGACAGCGCCACCGAGAAACCCATCAAGGGCGAAGTCGTGGCCGTCGGTAATGGCAAGATCCTGGACAGCGGTGAAGTCCGGGCCATCGACCTGAAAGTCGGTGACAAGGTTCTGTTTGGCAAATATTCCGGCACCGAGGTCAAGGTGGATGACGTGGAATATCTCGTCATGCGCGAAGAAGACATCATGGGTGTCATCGAAGGTTAAGTCGTTTCATAAAACATCGAGAGGAATATTAAAATGGCAGCAAAAGAAGTCAGATTCTCAGATGACGCCCGTACCCGCATGGCGGCCGGCGTCAACATCCTGGCCAACGCGGTCAAGCAGACCCTGGGCCCGAAGGGACGTAACGTTGTCCTTGAAAAAAGTTTTGGCGCACCGACCGTCACCAAAGACGGCGTTTCGGTGGCCAAGGAAATCGAACTGGAAGACAAGTTTGAAAACATGGGCGCCCAGATGGTCAAGGAAGTCGCTTCCAAGACCTCGGACGTCGCCGGTGACGGTACCACCACGGCCACCGTCCTGGCCCAGGCCATCGTCCGCGAAGGCCTGAAGTCGGTCGCCGCCGGTATCAACCCGATGGACATCAAGCGTGGCATCGACAAGGGTGTTACCGCCGCGGTCGCTGAACTGCAGAAACTTTCCAAGCCCTGCGAAGACAGCAAGTCCATAGCCCAGGTCGGCACCATCTCCGCCAACTCCGACGAGGAAATTGGCGCCAAGATTGCCGAGGCCATGGACAAGGTGGGTAAGGAAGGCGTCATCACCGTCGAGGAAGGTTCCGGCCTGGAGAACGAAATCGAGATCGTCGAGGGTATGCAGTTCGATCGCGGTTACCTCAGCCCCTATTTCGTCACCAACCCCGATCGGATGGAATCCATTCTCGAGGATCCCTATATCCTCATCCACGAGAAGAAAATTTCCAACA
>JBFGPT010000011.1:0-12677 GCA_041564575.1 Gammaproteobacteria bacterium
ATCGATTGCAGGCGGTAACTGACATTGGGTTCCACCGACTTGCCGTCCTTGCTGTCGGGCTTGCCGTGATAACCCAGCATGCGCGGCTGGCTGGGACCGTAGATATCGGCATCGAGGATGCCGACATTCGCGCCCTCGGCCTGCAGGGCCAGGGCCAGGTTGGTGGCCGTGGTGGACTTGCCGACACCGCCCTTGCCCGAGGCGATGGCGATGGTGTTTTTTACCTGGGGCAGGGTCTGGACCCCGGTCTGAACCGCCATCGAGGCGATATTGGTGCTGATTTCCACCTCGACCGCACTGACCCCGGGCAGGTTTTGTACGATGGCGCTGACGGCGCCACGGAGTTCCTCATGGTGTCCCAGGCAGGGAAATCCCGGCTCCAGGCGTATATGGACGCGACCGCCCTCAAGGGCGACGTCTTTGAGTGCCTTCGCGCTGACCAGGTCGGTACCCAGGTAGGGATCCTGGTACTGCGCAAGGGCGGATTTAATGTTTTCCTGGTTGAGTTCTGACATGCGATCTTTCTGATTCGGTAAAACCGGCTGCGCATAGTATCACAAGGGCCGAGGTGTCTTCAGCACGAAACCGCCGGCCGCCCGGTCACGCCGACGGCGCCTCTGGAACCGGCCATGAAATCCTGTACTTAGGATCGCCCGGGCGCGCATGACGGCAATGCCAGTGCCTGTGAACATTGTTACAATGCCGCCCTGTTATCCAGATTTCTTATCCGCCGCCACGTAAATGCAAAATAAAACAAGAAGGATCCTGGTCACCAGCGCCCTGCCCTATGCCAACGGTCCAATCCATATCGGTCACCTGGTGGAATATATCCAGACCGATATCTGGGTCCGTTTCCAGAAATTGCACGGGCATGAGTGCCACTATGTCTGCGCTGACGACACCCACGGCACGCCGATCATGTTGCGCGCCGAGCAGGAGGGGATTTCGCCCGAGGCCCAGATCGAGAAGATGGCCGCAGATCATCGACGTGACTTCGACGGCTTCGCGGTGAATTTCGACAACTATTACAGCACGCACTCGGAGGAAAACCGCGTGCTGTCCGAGCAAATCTACACAGCACTGAAAGACGCCGGCCACATCAGGCGCCGCACCATCAAGCAGCTGTTCGACCCTTACAAGCAGATGTTTTTGCCGGACCGCTTTATCCGCGGCCAGTGTCCGAACTGCAAGGCCGAGGATCAGTACGGCGACGGCTGCGAGGTCTGTAACAAGACCTACAGTCCCACGGACCTGATTAATCCCGTCTCCGCCGTCAGTGGTGCGCGGCCAATAGAGAAGGAATCGGAGCACCTGTTTTTCAGCCTGCCGGATTTCGAAGACATGTTACGGCAGTGGACCCGGGCCGGCCATTTGCAGGCCGAGGTCACGAACAAGCTGGACGAGTGGTTCGAGGCCGGGCTGCAGGAATGGGATATCTCGCGGGATGCCCCGTATTTCGGCTTCAGCATCCCGGGCGAGGACGACAAGTATTTCTACGTCTGGCTGGATGCCCCCATCGGTTACCTGGCCAGCTTCCGGAATCTGTGTGAACGCACCGGGATCGATTACGATGACTTTACCCGGCCGGGCACGGACACCGAGATGTTCCATTTCATCGGCAAGGACATCATGTATTTTCATTGCCTGTTCTGGCCGGCCATGCTGCACGGCAGTGGCCTGCGCACGCCGACCGCGGTCTTCATCCACGGCTTTCTGACCGTGGACGGCCAGAAGATGTCAAAGACACGCGGCACCTTTATCAAGGCGGAAACCTACCTGCGGCACCTGGACCCGGAATACCTGCGCTATTATTTCGCCGCCAAGCTCTCCAACCGTCTCGAGGACATCGATCTGAACCTGGACGATTTCCTGTTACGCGTAAACTCGGACCTGATCGGCAAGGTGGTCAATATCGCCAGCCGTTGCGCCGGTTTCATCAATAAACGCTTCGCCAGCCGCCTGTCCGCCCGGCTTGCCGAGCCGGACCTGTTCCAGCACATTGCCGGCAATGGGAATGCCGACACTATCGCAAGCCTGTACGACGGCCGAGAATACAGCAAGGCCATGCGTGAAATCATGCTGCTGGCCGATGAGGCCAACCAGTACATCGATCGCATGAAACCCTGGGCCCTGATCCGCGAGGATGGCCGCGAACAGGAGGTCCATGACATCTGCACCATGGGCATCAACCTGTTCAGGGCGCTGATGATTTATCTCAAACCCGTGTTGCCGCTGATGGCGCACAAGGCGGAAGCATTTCTGAACATCGAACCGTTGCTGTGGCGGGATATATCCAGCCCCCTGCTGGACCATGAGATCAAGCGGTTCAAACCTTTGATGACGCGTATTGAACAGGAAAAAATAGATGCCATGATTGAAGAAAGCCGGCAGGACCTGCAAACCAGCAAAAATTCAGGAAACGGAGAACAACCCAACGACCATCTTCAAAGCATGCCGATTGCCGATCAAATTACGATTGAAGATTTCATGAAGGTGGACCTGCGCATCGCCCGGATTACGAAGGCCGAGCACGTCGAGGGCGCCGATAAATTACTGCGCCTGACGCTGGACATCGGCGGGGAAAACCGCACGGTCTTCGCCGGCATCAAGTCCGCCTACCGGCCGGAGGATCTCGAGGACCGGCTGACGGTCATGGTCGCCAACCTGGCGCCGCGCAAGATGCGCTTTGGAATGTCCGAGGGCATGGTGCTGGCAGCCGGGCCGGGCGGCGGGGATATCTTTCTGCTGAGCCCGGACAGCGGCGCCGCACCGGGCATGAAAGTCAAATAGCGCGCATGTTCGACCTGTTTGTCATCATCATCTCAACGGCACTGGTCAACAACCTGTTTCTGGAACACGCCCTAGGGGCGGAAACCATGGAAAACTTTTCCCGGCGGCTGGATGTCGCCGCGAGTCTTTCCCTGTCCCTGATCATCCTGCTGCCGCCTGCCTGTCTGCTGGCCTACCTGCTGCAACATGGGCTGTTGCAGGCCAGCGGGCTGCACATCCTGCGCTTGCCGTCCTTTGTCATCATGATATTTTTGCTGATGGCTGTGCTCGGTCGCCTGTCTGCGTATCTGCCGGCGCGCTTACAGGCATCCATGACCGACCTCTTTCCCCTGGCGGGCGTCAATACCGCGGTCTTCGGCGCACTATTGCTGATGCTGGAAAACACCTATTCAATTACCGCAGCCATCTTTTTCGGCCTCGGTTCAGCCCTGGGTTTTGCACTGGTGTTGTTGCTGTTGACCGGCATTCGTTCACGGCTGGAAGTGGTTGACGTACCCGCGCCGTTTCAGGGTCTGCCGATCACCCTGATCAGCGCCGGCATCATGTCCCTGGCCTTCATGGGGCTGGTCGGGCTGGCGCAGGGCTGAAATGACCCTGCTGGTCATCTTCCTGCTCTGCCTTGCCCTGCTTGCGACAGTACTGCTTGGCACCGGCGCAGCCGGGGAGCGGGCAGACCTCCTCGAGCAGATCAATCAACTGCTGCCGCAAACCCAGTGCGGGGAATGCGGCTACCCGGGTTGCCGCCCCTATGCCGGGGCTATCGCCAGCGGCAAGGACGATATCAACCGCTGTCCCCCCGGAGGCGACACCACCCTGCAAAATCTTGCCCGCTTGACCGGCCAGCCGGTCAAACCCCTGGCCCCGGATCTGACCCCCGCGGCCGAGCAGGTGGCGATCATCGATGAAACGATATGCATCGGCTGCGTCAAATGTATCCAGGCGTGCCCGGTGGATGCCATCATCGGCGCCCCGAAAATGATGCATACGGTGATCGAAACGGAATGCACCGGTTGCCGGCTGTGTCTTGCGCCTTGCCCGGTTGATTGCATTGATATGGTCAAGGCCCCGGTTAACCTGCGTGACTGGCACTGGGCCAAACCGGTTATCCACTACGGCGATTGATGCGCGAGTTGCACACACTAACCGGGGGACTACACCTTGACACGCACAAGGAGATGTCCAGGAATATAGACTCCATGCAGGCGCCCCTGCCCGCCCGGGTGATCCTGCCCCTGAAACAGCATATCGGCACGGCCTGTGCGGCCGCCGTAGGAATCGGCGACCGGGTACTCAAGGGACAAATCATCGCCACTGCTGCGGGCGATGTCAGCGTGCCGGTGCATGCCAGCACCTCGGGCACGGTTACGGATATCGGCGATTATCATATTCCGCATCCCTTCGGCATTCGCGAAACCTGTATCGTCATCGAGCCGGATGGACTGGATGAAGTGTACGCCACCGAGGCGATTCAGGATTATGAATCGCTGGGTCCCCGGGAATTGCAGGACGTCATTCGCAATTGCGGCATTGCCGGCCTCGGCGGTGCCGGGTTTCCGGCCCATGTAAAACTCCGGGAAGGCGTGGAGAACGCCGTGGACACCCTGATCATCAATGGTGTCGAATGCGAACCCTACATCACCTGCGATGACCGGCTCATCCGGGAAAAAGCCGTGTATGTTATTTCGGGCGCGCGCATGATCCGGCATGCGGTGCAGGCGAAACACTGTGTCATCGCCATCGAGGATGACATGCCCGAGGCCTATGATGCCCTGGCGGAGCAGCTGACTGCCAGTGATGACATCGAACTGGTACGGGTGCCCACTTGCTATCCGGCCGGCGGTGAAAAACAGTTGATCCAGGTGCTGACCGGCAAGGAAGTGCCGAGCGGCGGCTTTTCCATCCATATCGGCATCATCGTGCACAACGTCGCCACGGCCGCGGCCGTCTACCGCGCGGTCACGCGCGGCGAACCGATGATCTCGCGTTATGTCACGGTTACCGGTGAGGTCAAAACACCGCGTAACCTGCAGGTTTTGCTCGGCACACCGGTACGCGATTGCCTGATGTTATGCGGTTACGAGGATGATGAAAACACCCGCATCATCGTCGGCGGTCCGATGATGGGGACCCATGTCAGGGATTACAACATCCCGGTGACCAAGACCACCAATTGCATCATCGTCACGCGCAACCCGCCGCGGATGACACAACAACCCTGTATCCGTTGCGGCCGCTGCGCACAAGCCTGTCCGGTTGAACTGCTGCCGCAACAGTTGTACCAGTTTGCCAAAGCCGATCGCTTCGATGAAGCCCGGGAGCATCACCTGTTCGATTGCATTGAGTGCGGATGTTGTTCCTATGTCTGCCCGAGTCACATCCCGCTGGTGCAGTACTACCGCTATACAAAATTCGAAATTGCCCTGGAGGAACGCCGGCAACAGGACGCCGCGCGCCATGAACTACGTTACCGGCTGCATCAGCAAAGAAACGCGGCACAACGCCGGTCAAAGACCGCGAAACGGCGTCAGGAACCGGACGCAACCACTGCCGGCACAGCGGACATGGCAGACATGCGGGCCGTGGTCAGGGCCGCGGTCGAGCGAACCCTGAAAAAAAAACGCGGGCCTGATACATGAGCCGCACGATCAACAGTTCACCGCACAGGCATGACGGTTCCTCGGTGGCGAATATCATGCGCGAGGTCTGCCTGCTGCTTATCCCCGGTATCCTGGTGTATGCCTGGCTGATCAGTCCCGGCGTAATCATTCAATGCCTGCTGGCGGTATTGTTCGCCGTTATCACCGAGGCCGTAATGCTGTCGCTGCGCGGACTGCCGGTCAAAATGTTTTTATCGGATTACAGTGCCGTCCTCACCGCCCTGCTGTTCGCGCTCACCCTGTCCCCGTTTACGCCATGGTGGATCAACCTGTGCGGCATCGTGTTCGCCATCAGCCTGGTCAAGCATGCCTTTGGCGGTCTCGGCAACAACCTGTTCAATCCGGCCATGGCCGGCTTCGTCTTCGTGCTGATATTGTTTCCGGCCGGGATGAACCACTGGCCGGCGCTGTCAGCGCACGGGGGCGAACATGCGGGGCTCGGCACCTGCCTGAAGATCATATTTACGGGCGTCGATTTGATCCGGCTGGATGCCGTGACCGCCGCCACGCCGCTGGACTTTACCCAGACCCGAATCAGCGGCATGTACATGATTTCCGAATTCAGTGATATGCCCGTGTTCGGCAGCCTGGCGGGGGCCGGCTGGGAATGGGTGGCCCTGGCCTTCCTGATCAGTGGCGGTTGGCTGGCCTTCAGAAAAATCATCTACTGGCAGGTCCCGGTCGCCTTGATCAGCACCATGTTCATCATCAGCCTGGTATTTTACTGGTTTGATCCGGATGTCTATGCCTCGCCGTTGTTTCATATCTTCACGGTTTCGACACTGCTGGGTGCTTTTTTTATCGCCACCGAACCCGTCTCGTCGGCGACAACGCCGCTGGGCAGGTTGATATTCGCCGCCGGCATCGGACTATTGACCTGGGTTATCCGGACCTGGGGGGCCTACCCGGACGGCATGGCCTTCGCGGTACTGATCATGAATTGCAGCGTGCCGCTGCTGGATCATTACACGCGGCCACGGGTACTGGGGGAAACCCTTGCTGACTGAAAAAAACATGGCAGCCTGCGTGTCCGTCGCCGCGGTCTTCATCGTCGGCGTCGTCATGCTGTTATTCATTGACCGCGTCACCGGCAGCATGATCGAGGAAAATGCCAGACAACGCCGTATGCAAATGCTGGCCTCCGTGCTGCCGCCGCGCACAGGACCATTGTCGAACCATGATGTTCTCGAACTTGAAGAACCGGCCCTGACCGGCAATCAGCAGGCGCTGCTGGTCTACCGCCAACTGCAGGACCGGCAGGTAGTGGCCGTGTCCGTGTACCCCGTGACGGCCAGGGGATACAGCAGCCGTATCCGCCTCTTGGTCGGTTTTGTCGGGGAGAACAGCATCAGCGGTGTTCGGGTGATTGAACAGAACGAGACACCGGGACTTGGTGATCGCGTACACCAGGACAGGTCAGACTGGTTGCAGCAGTTTTCGGGGCTTTCACTTTCTGACATGACGGTGGAAGACTGGGCCTTGAAACAGGATCAGGGAAGATTCGATGCGCTCAGCGGTGCAACCATCACATCCCGGCGTGTCATAAACGCAGTTCACAAGTCCGTTGAAATTCATGCAATCCTGCAACAAACACTCTATAGTTCAGAATAGGAATACGTGTTACAGGAGAATATATGGCGCTGGTCAGGAACTCGGGGGAAATGGCTGAACTGGTCGCCGACTACCTCGTATCACACCCCGATTTTCTCAATGAATATCCGGAAGTTCTCGCAGCCCTCAGGTTGACACATCAATCCGGCAAAAATATATCTTCCCTTATAGAACTTCAGGTCGAACGACTCAGGGAAACCGGCCGTTACCAGCAACAACGCATTGAATACCTGCACCAGGCCACCGAGCAGGAGCAGGCACTGGCCCTGGACGTGCAAGCGGCCGCGCTGGGCATGATAAATGCTGACAGCCCGGAAACGCTGGTCGAATTGCTGATTCAAATCTGCAAGAACCGGTTTCATGCCGGCACGCTCAATATTTTCTTTTTTACCGATACCGATTTTTCTTTCAGACTAAAACACGTGTTCTTCGAGCATCGTGATTCCAGTCTGCAGCGCATGTTCACCGAACTGTTCAACCGCAACAAGGCCCTGTGCGACAGCCTGCAGCAGGAATACGTGCACCTGTTGTTTGGCAAGCATATACACGTGAATTCGACCCTGTTGTTGCCACACACCGGCGCGGAATATTCAATGTTGCTGGCGTTTGCCAGTCACAGGGAAAATGCCTACCGGCAGGGCTTTGAAGTAAAAATGCTGGGATTTCTCAAGGAAATTTTCGTCAGCCGCGTCGATGGCTGGCTGCCCGGCGGAACGTGCTGATACAGCAACACTGATACGCAGCTACCCCGCCGACTGCCGCACACCATAGAGCTTGTTATAGAGGCCGTCCTGCGACAGCAATTCACGGTGACTGCCCTGTTCGCTGATGATCCCGGCCTCGAAGACATAGACACGATCTGCCTGTTTTATCGCACTCAGGCGATGCGCGACGATGATCGTGGTCCGTTCCTTGAGAAACCCGCTCAAGGCGGTATGCAACTGGAACTCGGTCTCCGCGTCCAGGGCCGAAGTCGCCTCGTCCAGGATCACAACCTTCGGTTCGCTCAGGATCATGCGGGCGATGGCCATTCGCTGGCGCTGACCGCCGGACAGGCGGATGCCCTGCCTTCCGACGATGGTCTCCAGCCCCTTGTCCATACTCTCCACGGTCTCGCGTAGCTGCGCAATCTCCAGCGCCTGCCACAGTTGTTCATCACCGAGTGCCTTGCCCAGCGTCAGGTTCATGCGCACGGTGTTGTTGAACAGGGCCGGGTGTTGCAACACGGTGGCCACGTTTTCGCGAACAACGTCAAGACCGATCTGGTTGACCGGGATGTTGTCATAATAAACGGTTCCGGATTTCGCCGGGTACAGGCCGATCAGTACCGAGACCAGTGTCGATTTACCGCCACCGCTGGCACCCACCAGTGCGACCTTTTCACCGGGCCCGATCTCGAGGTCGATACCATTGAGTACATCCGGCCCGTCGCCATAGGCAAAACGGATATCATCGATGCGAATGCCCACGGTATGTTTACCGGTGAACGGGTTGACCTGGTGCCGGTATTGCGGCTCCTGATCCAGTGTATTCAGTTTGTTGATCCGTGCCAGTGCGGCCCTGGCGGCATACCAGGCATACTGGATATTCAACACCTCCTGCACCGGCCCCATCATGAACCATAGATAACCGAACACGGCGAACATCTTGCCGATCGTGAGTCCGGAAAAGATCACCATCAACATGGCCACGGCTCGGAAGATATCAAAGCCGAACAGGAACACCATGAAACTCAGGCGGTTCGCGGCATCACTGCGCCACGCGAAGGCGCCGCCATGTTCCTTGACATTGCGCGCCTGATCGATGATTTGCAGGATGTAATGGCGCTCGCGGTTGCTGGCGCGGATCTGGTGAATGGAATCCAGGGTTTCGGTCAATGCCTGCTGGAATACCGCGAATGCCGTGTTTTCCGCCTTCTTGAGTTCCTTGACCTGCTTGCCCAGGATCATGGTGCAGTAGATCACTACCGGGTTGGCGAACAGGATCAACAGGGCCAGTTGCCAGTGCATCCACAGCAGGATGACCGCAACTCCGAAAATGGTCAGTATCGCGACCAGCAGGCGGCTGATGGTGGAGCCGACGAATTGATCCACGGTCTCGAGATCGGTTACGAAATACGAGGCGACCGTGCCGCTGCCCAGCGTCTCGTATTCCGACATGGAGACTTTCTCCAGGCGTTGTCACAGGGAGGCCCGGATGCGAAAGATGACGTCCTTGGCGATGAGCGTAAATTGCCGGCCCTGCCAGACGTTCAACAACAGGGCGATAAATCGCAGCACCAGCGTCAATAACAGTATCAGCCCGATATACAGGGCCGGACTGTGCCAGCCGGCGGGCGTCAGTGAATTGATGGTGTTGACGACAAAGGCCGGCTGGTCGAGCAGCACCTCGTCCACCAGCAGCGGCATCAACAACGGCACCGGCACGCTGGCCAGGGTAGCCAGCAGGGCGATGATATTGGCCATCACCAGTTCACGCTTGTGATCACGTGCAACCGACAGAATATATTCCCAGTCGTAGTGTTGCCGGACCGTCTGTGAATCCGATTCACGTGGGCGGGCCTGTTGAGCGTATGTCAGTTCGTTATCCAATTATTTTGTCCGTCAGGAACGAACCCGGGCATGTAACGGTATCGAACGGCCCGGGTAAATCAAGTGCAAGAACTATTATCCAACAGCTAGTGGTGATGCGCTATCTGTAACGGCGCTTCATCCATCAAGGCCGCCTGTTCACGTAAACCCAGGATGAGGTCCTCCCAGTAGCGCTGTGAATTGAAATAGGGAAAAGCGATGGGGAAGGCCGGGTCATCCCAGCGCCGGGCCAGCCAGGCCGCGTGATGGATCATGCGCATGCAACGCAAGGCCTCCAGAAGATTCAGTTCCGCCGCGTTGAACTCCCTGAACATCAGGTATCCCTCCAGGAAATCGTTCATCCTGGCCGTCATGTATTCGCGGTCGCCTGACAGGAACATCCACATGTCCTGGATCGCCGGACCCGAGCGGCAATCATCGAAATCCACTATCGACGGGACATCCTCGCGCCAGAGGATATTGCCCTGGTGACAATCCCCATGCAGGCGCAGGCAGGTGACGGGCCCGGCGCGCTCGTAGCAGCGCTCGACACGCACATAAAGATCCTCCAGCAGGGTGCTGAATGCCGGTTCCAGTTCCGCCGGGAACAAGCGTAGACCGGTGAGGTATGCTGCCGGCTCATGTAAATACGTCTGCGGATTGATGGCTGGCCGGTGTGTGAAGTCCTGCCCGGCGCCGATGTTATGCAGCCGCGAGAGAAAGGTGCCCAGTTGCCGTAACTGTTCCGGGTTGTCGAGTTCCGGCGCCCGGCCACCCATGCAGGGGTACAGGCTGAAGCGGTATTTGCCATGCTGCAGCAGGCTGCCGCCGTCCGGCCCGTCCAGGGGTGGCACTACGGGGACCTCCGCGGCGGCCAGTTCCCGGGTGAAATCATGGTCTTCCTGGATTTGCGCATCGGTCCAGCGCCCGGGCCGGTAAAATTTGACCACCACCGGGACGGCGTCTTCCAGTCCGATGCGGTAGACCCTGTTTTCATAACTGTTCAGGGCCAGGATATGGCCGTCCGGGCGCAAGCCGGAGGCCTCCAGGATCATGAGGATTTCGTTCGGACCCAGTTGATGGAAACGCTCGAAGTCTTCCGCCGTTGCCTCCGGGTCCTGGCTTTCAGCCCCCGGGTCTATTTCTCGCCGATTCATGTATGTCGCACCGCCATAGTCGCAGCATCTACCATATCTATATGTAAATCAATAATTTAAATGATGATTTTTACAGCCTTGTCAGCGCCGTCTTTCCTACCCATAATTTCGATGCCGGGTCTGGAATTGGACCATACACGGCGGAACATGGCGGCAGGCAAAAGGCAGCTGGCGAACGCCACCCTCCCGGGCCCGGAGTGCCAGGGCGTCACAGGCTGCCAGGCGGAAACATATGAGTGTAGACATAGCCACATTAACCGACGAAGCCAATGCCGGGTCTGTAGAGGCCCAGTTACAGCTGGCCGATCTCTATGAACATGGCTTTGGCGTGGCTACGGATATCTGCCAGGCCGCCTACTGGTACCGTCAGGCGGCGGACCAGGGTTCGGTCAAGGCGCAATCCTACCTCGGCCAGATGTATCTGCGCGGCATCGGTGTGCCCGAGGATATCGACCAGGGTGTGCTGTGGCTGAAAAAGGCCGCCGACCAGGAAGATCCCTCCGCCATCGCCAACCTCGCCTGGTGTTATCAGAAAGGCTCCGGCACGAAACAGGACCTTGAACGGTCCTTTGAACTCTATCTCAAGGCAGCCCGGGCCGGACACGCCGGCGCCCGTTACAACCTGGCCTATATGTACGCCAACGGCATTGGCACCCCCAGGGATGAGAAGGCGGCGCTCATGTGGTATGACCGCGCCGCCGAGCAGGGTCACATGAAGGCGCAGTTGAATGCCGGCATCATGTACGCCTACGGTATCGGCACGGACAAGGATCTGGGCATCGCCGCAAAGCGCTATGCCGAGGCCGCGAACCAGGGACATCCCAAGGCGCAATACAACCTGGCGCTGCTGTATGCCAGCGGCGACGGCGTCGAACAGGACGATGAAGCAGCCTTCAAGTGGCACCTCAAATCCGCCAACCAGGCCTATGCCCGCGCCCAGTTCAACATCGGGCTGTTTTACCTGTACGGTATCGGGGTCGGCCAGGACCTGGAACAGGCCCGCTGCTGGTTCGAGAAGGCCGCTGACCAGGGATACGTCAAGGCCCACTACCAGCTGGCCAGGATGTATTACGATGGCCGCGGCGTGGCACAGGATATTGGCAAGGCCCTGGAACTGTACCAGAAGGCCGCGGGTCATGGTTACGCCAAGGCCCAGTACCGGCTCGGCAAGATCCTTGCCGGCGGTACAAACGTGGAGCCCGATGAAAAACTGGCATTCGAATGGGTCAACAAGGCCGCCATGCAGGGGTATACCAAGGCACAGCATCTGCTGAGCATGATGTATGCCCGGGGGATTGGCGCGGAGAAGGATTACGTTCGATCCTATGCCTGGCTGTCGCTGGCTGCCTCGTGCAATGACCCGGGGATCTTCAGGACCCTGAAGCAGATCGCGGCAAAGCTTTCCGCCAGCCAGATCGACGCCGCCAGGCAACTCGCCAGGCAATTGCACGAAAGCTTCAAACCGGTTGCCCGCGAGGGCATCACCAACAATATTCTGTAAATCTTCCGGCTCAGAGCACCGGCGAACTGACAATGTCACGGGCCAGCAATTGCCTGACCCGGTCAATTTCAATATCCAGCCTGTCCAGGCTTTTCATAACATCATAATAGAGCCTGACGTTGCGTACGAAATGCACGGGTTCATGACCCCGCGCCTTGCCATAGCGGGTTTGTGTATACCAGTTCTCGTCGGCCAGCAGGTTCAAACGCGGTTCAACGTCCAGCCACTGATTCGGATCGCCCCCAAGTTTTTGCGTAATCACGCGGGCATCTTCGAGGTGGCCGGGACCGACATTATAAGCTGCCAGAGCAAACCACAGCCGATCCTCATCGCGAATGCTCAATGGCTGGTTCTCCAGCAGGCTCCTCAGGTACAGGGCCCCGCCGAGAAT
>JBFGPT010000012.1:0-12365 GCA_041564575.1 Gammaproteobacteria bacterium
AAGCACCCCTCGAGAGGGATTTCGGGCCCGGTGGGCGGCCAGCCCGGCCCGTGGAGGATCGCCCGCCCAAGTGCTTCCGCCAGCGAACCATCCCTTGATGCCAGCGCCCCACGGGCCGAGAATCCGACGCGAATCGGGCTTCGACGATCCGGGAGGAGCGAGCATGCAACAGCTGGCCGGTTCACGCAAAGAATCCGCCCTGGGTACGAATCACCGCCTGCGCGGCCTAGTTTGCGGGCGCTCATTGCCACTCAACCTGCGAATTAACCAGGACCAGTTGCGTCACATTGAGCTGGTGGCTGCCTGCGACAGTCTGCAGGATATCGATAGCTCGCTGCCCGTAGGTGATCTTGACCTGCTCCTGGTCGAATATCCCGTGGTACACCAGGAAGACATACGGAAGATCCGCGAAGCGGCATCGCTGTGCGGATGCGAGAACGTACTGGTAGTGTATGCCTACTGTAACAAAAAAGTACTGAACAACCTGGCGATCGAAGGTATCCATGTGCTGCCGGCGCCGGTGATGCCAGCCTTAATCGACAGGCGCTGCCGGGAACTGTTCATGACTGTCACGGAGACCCGGACTGACGACCTGGCGAACACCGTCAAGGAAGCAGAACCGCTTGTTCGGCGCTACGATGATGCCACCCTGGCCCGTATCACGGCCAGTGCAACCTCGATCAACTGCGAATGTCCGCATCACCTGGCCGACATCATCTACAAGCTCGCGGCCTTCGAGGAATACAGTGCGTCATGCGAGAACCGTAACACCGAGGACCGGCAGTTACATGCCATGCTGTTCAGGGTGACCAACCGGGCCCGCGCCATGTTTGAAGACACGCTGGCCCAGGTCATTGATTACGAGGGCATCGACATCAGTTGAATCAGTCGGGGAATCGTTCCCGTGCGCGCTGTGTGAGTTCCGTCAGATCCGACTTGTCCAGTCGGCTGGCTATCTTCGCCAGCGGTTTCTCCGCAAGCAGGACACCGGACCTCATGGCCGCGTGCAGCCACTGGTAGGCCTCCCTGATATCCTTATCAACCCCCTTGCCCTTGTACAACATCAGGCCGAGAGAGTAACGCGCCTGGGCGGATCCGTTGTTCGCGGCCCGCATGATCCACTCACCGGCTTTTTGCTCATCTTTGCTAACGCCGTTACCGGACATATAAAGCTTACCCAGGCTGAACTCGGCCTTCGCGTAGCCCTGGTCCGCGGCCGCCTGCAGCCATTTCATCGAGGTGCCGGTATCCTTGCCGAACACGCCGCCCTTGCGCAGGATCCGGGCCAGTATGTATTGCGCCCTGGCATCGCCCTGTTCGGCGGCGGTCTCAAGCCACATGCGCGCGGATTCCAGGTTTTTCTTCACCCCCCTGCCGCGCAGGAGCATCATGCCCAGATCGTATTGTGCGCGGGCATAACCCTGTTCCGCGGCACGGGTACACCAGGCAATCATCTGCCCGGTATCCCTGGGCACCCCCCTGCCCTGACCGTACATCTGCGCCAGGTTATACATGGCCTTGTCGTATCCGGCCTCGGCCGCCTTGCGAAAATATTCCACCGCCTCGATATCGTCGGCAGGCACGCCGGTCCCGGAAGCCAGCATAAGGCCCATATGCAACATGGCCCGGGTATTACCCTGCCGCGCGGACTGCCGGTACCAGTTGATAGCCTCCTCCGGGCAGGCATCGATGCCAATACCCGTTTCGTACATGTAGCCGATGTTAAAACGCGCACCGCCGTGGCCGAGTTCGGCCGCGCGCAGATACCACTGATAGGATTTTTGATGGTCCTGGCGTATACCGATGCCATCCTGATACATCCAGCCGATGTTGGCCATCGCTGCAGCATCGTCCTGTTCCGCCGCCTGCTTGAACCAGTGCAGGGCCTTCTCGTCATTCTTGTTGACGCCGATACCATGCAGGTACATTTCACCGAGGCGGGACTGGGCGCGGGCGGAGCCCTGTTGCGCGGCTTCGAAAAACCATTTTGCGGCAAGCCCGTAATCACGATTGATGATCTCGCCGTTCTCGTACAGACCGGCCAGCGTCAATTGCGCAGTGACGTCACCCTCTTTGGCACGGCGGTTCAGTTCGGTGACCTGGTCTTTGCCCATCTGACTGTTAACACTTTATGCCCTGACTTGATTTTGGTCTGATATTCACTGAATTGGAAGAATTAATACCAATCCATCGCCGCGGTTGCAGCATATATCAAGCCGTCTTGATCATAACAGTCGCTGGATGGTACTGACGCAACTGCGGTAATAGCCGTGCCCGAACAGGTTCAGGTGATTGAATTCATGATACAGGCGGTACAGGCTGATGCGTTCATCCGAGCCCGGTGGCAGTGGCCAGACCTCAGCGTAGGCTGCCTCGCATTGCGGCCCGAATCCGCCAAACATGCGCATCATGCCAATCTCTGCCTCGCGATGGCCGTAATAGCTGGCCGGATCGAAGATCACCGGCCGCCCACTGTCGTCGCTGGCGGCATTACCGGACCAGAGATCACCGTGTAACAGCACGGCAGGTTCATCGACATCGCCCAGGTAGACATCTAGGCGGTTTAACAGGCGTTCGGTGAGATGGATCAGTTCCCGGTCACTGCCGCGCTTTCTCGAGTAGAGCTCGAGCTGCCAACCCAATCTCTGGTCACGCCAGAACGACAGCCAGTCATCGGTCCAGAGATTCGGTTGCGGCGTGGTGCCAAGATAGTTATCGAAGTCAAAACCGAACTGCACGTGTACCGTTGCCTGATGCAAGTGCGCCAGTTGCCGCCCGGTCTGTTGCTGCCAGTCCGCGCATGGCGGACCTTCCTGGAATGCTTCCATGACAATAAATTCTTCACCGCAGGCCACGGGCGCCGGTACGCGTATGGCGTCTGCATCCGACAGGCGCCTGAGGGCCTCGAACTCGCTGCTGAACATGCCGGGAAAATGCCGGGCGCGCGGATGGGACTTGAGAAAGAACTGGCGGCCGTCCTTAAGATCGATGATCCGGCTGTCATTGATACAGCCTCCATGCGCAATCCGGGACGTGGAGAATCTGGCCGCCTGGCCGGTGGCCTGCTCGATCGCGGACTCGACCCGTTGCTGCAGCGTCATGCCCGTGACGACATCAGATCCAGACAGTGCTGCAACAGACCGGGACAGGCCTCCTCGATCATGTCCAGCACGGTTTCAAACCCGGTGCTGCCACCGAAATAGGGATCCGGTACCGGCGGACCCAGACGGGTATCGATGGCATCGGGCAGGAAACTGCCAAGCATGCGGATATGCGGCCGGGCGCCGCCTGCCAGTAATTCCAGTTCCTGCAGGTTGTCCCTGTCCATGGCCACGACCAGTGAAAATGCGGCAAGATCATCCGCCGTCACCTGCCGTGCTATGGAATCGAGTTCATAACCGCGGCGTGCCGCCGCCGTTTGCATGCGCGGGTCCGCGGTATTACCCCTGTGATAGTCAATCGTGCCGGCGGAATCCACCCGGATACAATCCGCGTAGCCCTGGTCGCGAATGTAGCATTTGAAGACGCCTTCACCCGTGGGTGAACGACAGATATTGCCCATGCAGACAAACAGTACGCTGACATCGTGTGGCTTGTTCATTCAGGCGGCTAACGGTCAGGGTTGAACTGCGGTTATGATGATACGATTAACTGTGAGCTGCAAACTTGAACCTTCCCTACTCCCAGGCCTGCGAGAATAACAAGGAACCGATCCTGTCTGTTATCCGCGGCCTGTGGACCGATCCCGCCGAGGTCCTGGAGATCGGCAGTGGCACCGGCCAGCACGTGGTGCATTTCGCCAGGCATCTGGCGCATTTGCAATGGCAACCCTCGGACATCGCGGCCAACCTGCCCGGACTGCAGGCCCGGTTTGACGCCACCGGCCTCGCCAATATCAAGCGGCCGCTGGTCCTCGATATCAACCGGCAACCATGGCCGTTGACGGAACTGCAGGAGGTCTTTACGGCCAATACCCTGCACATTGTCAGCCGGGACAGCGTTGAGATCCTGTACCAACGCCTCGGCGAGAGACTGCGCGACCACGGTCTGTTCATTTGCTACGGCCCGTTCAACAAGCACGGTCATTACACCAGCGACAGCAATGCGCGTTTCGATGCCTGGCTGCGCGAGCAGGATCCGGTCAGTGGGATACGGGATATCGACGACCTTGCCAGCCTGGCGGCCGGACACGGCCTGCAACTGGCCGACGAGGTCGATATGCCGGCCAATAACAAGATACTGGTCTTCAAAAAATCAGTCCGGACAGGGATATCGCCGTGACAGTATACTGTTGGCTGCGTAGGCGGCGTCCCTGTGCAGCAATTCCGGATTATTTTTCAGGCCATCTATGACTATACGGGCCAGATCCTCGGCGCGGGCATCCACCGGCAGACAGGCAGCGGGGTATTCTCCGCCTGCATGATGACAGTCACAGGGCGTGACATACCAGTCACAGGCCATGGCGTATTTCCCTTTAAAACCCGTATCCAGTGCCTGTTCGCAGGCGGTCAGCAGTTCCGCGCCGCTCATGGATTGCGAGCTTGTGCAAAACGAAGCGACCAGACAAACTATCCCGATAAACCGGGCAGCGTGTGTTGGCGAAATCATCTGCGACATATTACCGATCCTGCAAGTAACGCTGGTCCCTGAAACTGTAAACCCACTGCGGCCGGTAAACGACGAACAGCGTGATCAAGCCGGAGGTGAGAAAAGCCTCACCGAAACCAAACAGGAAATTAAAGGGAAGAAACTCCCCGGCCAGCAATGACCACTCGAAGACCCCGAAAAACGCCAGACACAGGGCAATAGACAGGCCGGCGAGCGCGCTCGTTATCCAGCTGCCGAAAAATGCCGAACCGTATATATAGATGAAAAAATGCCGGGGCAGCCATGCTTCGAGCAGCAGAAAGATCAGGTAGGCTATTGATACCGGGATCAAACCGTTGAATAACGTGGCTGATCCGAGATTGATAAACAGCGCATCGCTGAATACACAAACTGTAAAATTGACCAGGCACAAGCCGGCGAATCCCATGCGCCAGCCGAACATCAGGGCCATGAGCATACCCCCGGAGAGATGCATATTGATGCCGGACTCCAGTGACACCCGCATCAACCACACCACGCTCAGGAAAAAGACGCTCCAGAGCCAGTGCTGGACACGTCTTTGCTGAAAATGCGAACTGCCCCGCAGGGTGTGCAGGACCAGTGCGAGGATGGCGAACATGGACACGTTCGTCGTCCAGCTGAACCAGCCCGGGAAAAATTCAGCGGTGAAATCCATGGAACACACCGCCGGTTGATATCAGGAATTTAACCAGTCGCCATGCTTCGGCTATTTCTTCTGCGACCACGGAGGACGAGTATTGAAAACCGGTGTTTCCCGGGTTAATTTCAAACATTATCTGAATCGGTCATGTCTCCCGGGGCGATCCCCTGGCACGGGTATTCTGTGATTACAAAACAAGCTATGCTAGATTTAACAGTATTGCATACCATGATCAATATCGTTTGTTTCTGTCCCTGTACAATCTATGCGGAGACTTGGCAAAATGCCGGGCAGACGGTAAATAACCGTAAGTGATCTTGATCATTAATCACCCGATTCCGTCTCGGGGACACAGCTGTTTGCCATGTTGAATTTTATACAGTAGAAGGAAACCCGATCCTATGAAAGCCATCTCACTGACCCTGTCCCTGTTCCTTGCCGTCACTGTTGCCAGCGCCGGGGAACCACAACCAATTCATCATGGCGATGCGAGTGAGCGTCTGCGTAACATCATGCAGGAACTGAACCTGAATGTCGCCGATACCGCTGATCCGGACCGTCAACCTGAAGATGTCGCGGCGGCCGATCTCGAGGCCTTGCAGGAAGCCGTTGAGGAACTGCTGTTTCATGCCGAGTTGCTGACCACGGAAACATCCAGTGAACGCCTGAAGGGCTCACGTCTCGTAACCTTTCGTGCCATCGCCAGCCAGTTGTATACCGAGACACTCAATATCAAGCAGGTCGCGGAAAACTACAACAGCAATGACCAGGAATTACTGTACTCGGCCTACCAGCGCCTGTACGAAACCTGTGCCGCCTGTCATGACCTGTACCGGGACCAGTAACCATCTTCCAGATCCCTTGACAGCCTGCATACACAAACAGGGTAATGCCGTCTGTCATTTGACCGGTACCCCATTCATCCATTGGTTAACATTATGAATTTCATGATCCGTTCCAGTTGGTTGTTGACTCCCTTGTTAATGCTTTCTGCCGTCGCCTGCTTCGCCTCCGGGGTCGGCGGGAATAATTTCAATCTCACCGAGGTCGCCCCGGGGATTCATGTGCACAATGGTGTACACGTGGAATTCGAGCATCCACAACACGACGATATCGCCAATATCGGTTTTATCATCGGCAATGACTGCGTTGCCGTCATCGACACAGGCGGATCGACAGCCATCGCCCGCCAGTTACAGGCGGCCCTGCGCACAATTACCGACAAACCGGTCTGTTATGTCATCAATACGCATGTGCACTTCGACCATGTGCTCGGTAACGCGGTGTTCAAAACCGGCGAAACCCGCTTCGTCGGGCATGCCGACCTGGCCGATGCCATGCATGCCAGCCGGGAGTTTTTTGTGCGTGAATTCGGGGATGACCTCGGCGAATTTGCCAATCCCGAAGGTATCGTGATCCCGGACCTGGCCGTCGAGGACACACTGGAACTGGACCTCGGTAACCGCGTGTTGCGACTCAGGGCCTGGCCGGCCGCCCACAGCCACACCGATATCAGCATCGTGGATACAACGACCGGTACGCTATGGTTGTCGGATCTCCTGTTTATCGAGCGCATCCCGGCGCTGGACGGCAGCCTCAAGGGCTGGTTACAGGTGATCGATCAACTGGCAGCGCAGGCGTTTTCAACAGTGATACCGGGCCATGGTCCGGTCAGCCGCGACTGGCCCGGGGCCATGCAGGCGCAAAAACAATATCTGGAGATGTTGCTGCAAGAGACACGGCGCATGATCGCTGAGGGGGCCTTCATGGAGGACGTGGTCGAGAGCGTTGGCGCACAGGAAAAACTGGACTGGCTGCTGTACGAACAGCATCACAAACGCAACGCCACGAAGGCCTTTACCGAACTCGAGTGGGAGTAAATCTCGCAGGCCAACCCGGTAACGCCGGACCGGCCTGTAATATTTAACGCATCAGTAATCGAAACCGATCGAGACCCCGGCAAAGATACTCAGTTCCGGCGCCGGCTCGAAGTAGCGGTGATTGCCTTCATTGACCCTGATGTTACCGAAATACTTCTGGTCAAAAATATTGTTGATGCCGATGAAGGGATTGAACTCCGTATTGCCGCGCACCATGGAATATCCCAGGCGGAGGTTACCGAGCAGGTAATCATTGGTCGTTTCGATCTGGGTGATCAGATCGCCGCGGCTGTCCACAAACGTGTTGTTGACATGGATCTCATCGACATACTGCAGTTCAAACGCCGCGTAATAACCGTCCGGATGGTAATAGGCCAGCTCCGTGTACAAAACCTGCTCGGGTACACCCGGGATCTTGTCGCCGGCGAAGTTGATACCGTTGACTACCAGGGATTCGAATTCGAAATCCGAGTAGGTATAAGCCAGGCTGAAATCCAGCCCCGGCAGGATGCGGTAGGTAAACGCGGCCTCGACACCCATACGCTCGGTCTCGCCGGCATTGATAAAGAAGGTCGAACCACCGGCGTTGAGTCCCGCCGGTAACAACTCGTCCTGGGTATCGATGTAAAACAGCGACAACTGGTAGGACAGTTGCGCGGGCAGAACGCCCTTGACGCCGATCTCGTAATTGCTCGAGGTCTGTGAAGACAGGCCCGTGTTGAATCCACCCGGACCCACGGGTGATGCGAATTCGCGTGTGCTCGGGGTTTCGAACGAGGTCGAGTAACTGATATAGGGATTGACTGCCTCGTGCGCCCGCCACAAGAGTCCCGCCTGTGGGCTCAATTCACTGAAAGTGACGCTGCCGGACTGATCCGCGTCGGCCAGGAAGAAATCGGTGAATTCGAACTCCACCTCGTCGTAGCGCACCCCGGCAGTGAGTTCCAGGCTGTCGGTGATCTTGAACTCGTTCTGGATAAACACACCCCAGTTGAACACGTCCTCGTCCTGTTTCAGCGTCATCGGCCCGACCGCGGCGAAATCCCGGATATTGGTGAAGTTGACACGGTGATCCATCTGCGAATCGATATCAAAGCCGACCGTCAACCGGTTGCCGTGCCCGAACACGTCATGGGTGTTTGTGTACTGCAATCCACCACCGACAAAAAAGCGATCAAGACCGATGATACCCCCGGTCGCGAACGGCGCGCCAAACGGCAGGTTGGCTTCAAAGTCTCGTAGCACATAATAGTTGCGGGCGGTAAGGGACTGGTACTCGTCCAGCTGGTGGTTCAGTACAAAGCCCAGTTGCTGCTGGGCAATGGCTTCACCGGCATCGAAGCGTTCATTGTTCCTCTGTGCTACCGTGCGATCCGCTTCGAATGTAGTACAAAACGGCGTGGCCGAAAATGAACTGCACAGGCCTCCCGGATCATTCGCCTCGGGTGAATCGACCCAGTTGAAAACCGTTGTCAGGCTGGTTGCATCAGTGAAGTCATATCGGATCTTTGAGTTGAGCAGAATATTGTCGGATTCACTGTGATCCCGATATCCCTCGATATGAAATCTCGACAGGTTGACCAGGTAGTTCAGGTCCTCGTACTGCCCTCCGGTTTTGATCTGCGCCTTTTTCATACCATCTGATCCCAGCAACATGCGGGCCTGCGCCATGTGGCCGACTGATGGACCGTCTTCCGTGTAGATATTGATCACACCGCCGGAGGCCGTGCCGTAGATGGATGAGGATGGGCCCCGGATCACCTCCATACTGCCGGTCGAACCGATATCGATATTGTCGACGCCACCCTGGCCGTCGGGCAGGGTGTTCGGGATGCCATCGACATAGATTCGCACGCCACGGATACCAAAGGTTGAGCGTGAACCAAACCCGCGGATCGAGATGCGCAGGTCCTGGTTGAAATTGTAACGGTTGGTGGAAAAGATACCCGGTATCTTGTCCAGCGACTCATCCAGGCCGATCTGCTCGGTGCCAAACTGGATGTCGTCAATTCCGACGTAGCCGACCGAGGCCGGGATTTCATACAGCGATTTATCGACCCGTGTCGCGGTGACGGTAACATCGGCCAGGCTTTCGACCTGTTCGGCCAGTGCCGCATGTCCCGCAAGATAGATGAAAGAAAACAGTACAAGCCGGTTTTTTGTTATATGCATTAGAACTCCCCCGAGCATGCTTCCGGGTTGGTGGTTCCCCGGTATTACTGGATATGTCGTTATATTTGTTTCAGCAGCAAAAAATGCGCCAAGGCGCGGATTTTAATGATAATTTCAGGATTTTCCATAATTTTTAGCAGGTTATTCAATTCTGCCATGTCCCGACTTCACTACCGGCAACCGCAATGCCATGGAGCGATGGTCCTCTGCAACCAGTCAAGGAACCAGTTTGACTGCAAACTTGCCGTTGCGGCCCGCTGTTAACTCTCGTCCGGTTTCTAAAGGCGCGCTCCCCTGATCACCGGCCTGACAGTGTGAAATTCGTGTGTGAACTGATTAACACAATGCGACCCGCTCCGGCCGCTCGTCAGACATTCAAGACCATTGGTCCGAATCAGTGTGTCTCAGCTCAAATTTGTTGCTATACATTCCAGCATGAGCCCGCGAATGAGGAAGAACACCATGGCCAAAGAAAATCTTTACCGTCGAATTCATGATGCCCGGCAGATCGTGGAACAGCTGCACAACCTTTTACATGAAGATGCGCTGCACCGCCTTGATCTGTATCAAGAATATGGCCACGACCGCAACGCCAACAAGTGGTCCCCCGATCTGTATCATCGTTGTCAACTGGTGGAAGTATTACGGCAGAAACTCAACGAACCGATTCACTAGGTGAACCGACCCGGCAACGTCATTGCAGGGACAGATCAGACAGGCGTAGCGAAAGATGATTGCCGAGTGAAGCCACTGCCTGTGGTGGCGATGCCGGCTGGCGATGGGAATGTCCCTGGCCCGGCATGCCCGTTTCAGTATTATTTCCGTCCTCTCTCCTGAATAATCTTGCAAGTAAACTTTCCAACCGGCGCCCGGTGGCCGCCGGTTTTTCTTTGTCCGCTCCCCGCGCTATCGTGACATCGCCTGTTGTCTCCGGCGTCAGCGGAATATCGCTGGCAGGCCTGATCAGCGTACCCGTTCCAGGCAGATCAACGGGGACCACCTGCAGTTGCCGGTCTCTGAGCGCTGCCAGCTGTTCCGATTTTTCCTGGTAATCCTCGTTCATAGCCGAATAGACCGCGGTAAACACCATCAGTCCCAATGTGGCGGTCAGCCCGGCGTGGATCAAAAAGCGCCTCTTGCCGTCTTCAGGTTGATGCGCCTGCATGATGCGCCTCGCTGGTTCATGCATGGCGCCAGGCAGACCGCCTGAGTCTGTATAGATCTCCAGTATCCTGTCGTCCGTGAAGGGGTCTTCACGGCACTCACCAGAAAGCGACAAGCGGTATTCCAGGTACTTACGCGTCTGTTGCAATGACAGCGGGGGAAGACTGAAGCTGTGCCAGGATGCGGGTTTCAGATCCTGCAAATTCGGGTCATCGAGTCTCTTGTGGATATCCATATTACCGAACAGGACGAAACGGTAGCGTGCTCCCTGATAGCAGTATGCGGACATCTCCAGAACGAACCGCAATGCATCCGGTGACAACTGATGGGCGTCATCGATGATCACGACCGGTAATCTGCCGTTACGGGCAAAAATATGCAGGAACTCCCGCAATTGCCTGGCAGCGTGAATACCTGAAAATTTACGTTCCGGAAAATGCTGGCGGATGATTTCAGCCGCCAGGGTTTCCCGATTCAGCTCATGCCCGGCCTGCACGTGGCCGACAAACCAGCGGGAGGATTTAATATATTCGAGGTAACGCGACAGTACGGATTTACCCGCACCCGCCGCGGCCGCCACCACGACCAGTTGTTCGCTGTCATCGATCGCATGCTTGATTTGATCGAGACTGTGCAGGGTGTCGTGGGTCAGAAAGACTTTCTCTACGGATGGGCCTGGTGGAAAGGGATCCCTGTGCAGGCCGAATTTCTGGTAATAACGCAAGCCCGGCAAAGATAGAATCATCAGGTCTTCCCTGGATCAGGTTTATGCAAGTGTAGCCAGTAATAATTAACTTATCAATATTAGTGACTTGGATTATTTTTCCAGAAGTTGCATAAAGAAGCCGGACGGCAACAGGGACACGCAGGGATATCATCGCCCGCGCCCCGGTCGGTTGAAATCACACGCCGGGACCGTCATAGTGCGGGATTTGAATACGCCTGATTATCCTGGCCCTGTATCATCGGTCGCTGGCATGAATGGGCAAATCATGAAGCAATTTCAACGGGGGCCCGTAATGCAACTCACCAAAGATAAAGTCGCGACCATCAACTATCAACTGAAAGACGACGATGGCAACACCATTGATGCCAGCAGTGACGGCAGTTTTACCTACCTGCATGGTGCGAAAAATATCATACCCGGGCTGGAAGATGCACTTGAGGGCAAACAGGAGGGTGATGAATTTTCCGTGACCCTGGAACCGGCTGCGGCCTACGGCGAAAAACACCTGGAAAACATCCAGCGGGTGCCCAGGGACCAGTTCCCGCCGGATATTGAAATCACTCCCGGTATGCAGTTCAACGCCCGTACATCCGATAATCAACCGCTGACGGTCATAGTAACCGCCGTCGAGGGGGATGAGGTTATCGTTGACGGCAATCACCCCCTGGCTGGCAAACGTCTGCATTTCGAGGTTGAACTGCTTGAAGTGCGTGACGCCACCGAGGAAGAACTTGAACACGGCCACGTCCATCAACCCGGGCAAGCCGATCACTGAGGGAATGCAGACGGCGCTTCGCCCGTGTAAAAACAGGCGATTCAGATGCAGTATGAATGTCGTATAAAATACCGCACACCTTAACCAGCGTTTAATTTCTGCCGATGCGATACCTGTCATATGCAGGCCTGATCCTGGGTCTGATCCTCTTTACGATCCTCATTGCCTGGCAGGGTGTCTCGGAGATCATTCACCTGTTCTACGATTCCGGCCTGAGCCTCCTGTTACTGCCGATTGTATGGCTGCCCAGCCTGCTGGTCGCTGTGATTTCATGGCGGCTGTTGTTTCTGAATTCACAGGCCCCTTCGTTCCCACTGGCACTGAAGGCATTATGGATTGGCCGTGCCATCAACACGCTGCTGCCGGTCGCCACCATCG
>JBFGPT010000013.1:0-11953 GCA_041564575.1 Gammaproteobacteria bacterium
ACGTCGAACGCGTGCGACGCGTTCATGTACCAATTGCAGTCGGCGACGTATCGGAAAACTTTTCCTGCGACGAATTCGTCCGGGTCCTCGCCCCAGAAGAACGGCAATGGAAAAAGCGGCTCCCGGCCGCTTTTTTTTAATTTTCCTGAACCCGATTGCCGCGGCCTTATCATAAAATACATAATGGCGGCCGGTAACAGACGAGATGAGTTTTAGAATAAAATTTATCCTGATCCTGCTGGCGTTGACCGGCCTTACGGTTGCCGCCATCAGCTGGCTGGACGAGGACGAACGGCAGGTTTCCGGACGCCCCGGGCATTTCCCGGATTATTACATGGAAAACTTTTCCACCCTGACGATGGAACAGGACGGCAGCCCTAAAAACCGGCTGTATGCCGACTACATGGCCCATTATGCCGATGACGATACTACGGAACTGACCCGCCCGCGGCTGGAGATTTACAAGCCGGACAAGCCGCCCATGGTGATCACCTCGGACAAGGGCTGGGTAACTTCTGACAATAAGGTTATTCTATTATCCGGCAAGGTGAACCTTTGGCAGAATAACCGCGAAGGTCTTCGCGAACTGGAAGTCATCACCGCCGATGTGCGCGTGTTGCTGGACCAGGACTATGCCGAAACCGATCGCCACGCCACCATCAAGCGTCAGAATACGGTCGTCAACACGGACGGGGTACGGGCCTACTTCAAACGCAACCGTATAGAGTTACTGGACAATGTGCATGGGAAAATCGAACCTAAAAACCCCGGTTAATCTGTTACTGGCCTGCATCGTGGGGGCTTACCTGCCGCAGGCCCTGGCCCTGTCGAGCGACAAGGACCAGCCGATCGAGGTCGAAGCGGATTACGCCGAGCTGGATGATGAGAAAGGCGTGACCATCTACAAGGGTAACGTCATCGTCACCCAGGGCTCCATGCGTATCAACGGCGACCAGATGACCGTTACCTACGACGAGAATGACGACCTCGATACGCTGATCGTGGTCGGTCGCCCGGCCCACTACCAGCAAATGCCCGACGGCAGCACCATTCCGGACGAGGCCGAGGCATTGACTATGGAATACTATTCCCTCAAAAACCTGATCGTGTTGATCAACGATGCCCTGGTGAAGCAGGAGGGTTTGCGTTTCAGCGGCAACCGTATCGAATATGACACGGAAAAAAGCCGGGTCTATGCCCGCGGCAGCCAGACTGTGCAGGAACAGACCGGGGATGCACGCTCGGAAAACCGCAACGACCGGGTCAGGTTAACCATCAAACCCAAGAAGAAAAAACAAGCCGATCAGTAATCGGTGCGATACGCCGTACAGATCGCACAACCTGATCCTGCTCGCGTAACAACGACAACAAATGAGCGTACTCGCAGTCCGGCATCTCAGCAAAACCTTCCGTAACCGCACGGTCGTCAGGGATATCAGCCTGACGGTGCATAACGGCGAGATCGTCGGCCTGCTGGGGCCAAACGGGGCCGGCAAGACCACCAGTTTTCACATGATCGTCGGCCTGATCCCGAATGACGGCGGCACGATACACATCAACCAGCGCGAGATCAGCGATCTGCCGATGGACGAGCGTTCCCGCCTGGGTCTGGGCTACCTGCCCCAGGAAAGCTCGGTATTCCGCAAGCTGACGGTCGAGGAGAACATTCTCGCCATACTCGAACTGCAAACCCAGCTCAGTCCGGCCCAGGCGCACAAGCGCCTGGAAAACCTGTTGCGCGAGTTTCATATCGCCCACCTGCGTGAAAATATTGGCGCCAGCCTGTCCGGCGGCGAGCGCCGGCGCCTGGAGATTGCCCGGGCACTGGCAACGGAACCCAAATTTCTGTTGCTGGATGAACCATTTGCAGGAATTGACCCGATTTCCATCAATGACATCCAGCGCATAACCCGCTACCTAAGTCGGCACGGAATTGGCATACTGATAACAGACCATAACGTCAGGGAGACGCTGGGCACCTGTGATCGGGCCTATATCGTCAATGACGGCCAGATCTTCGCCGCGGGAACACCGGAGCAGATCCTGGAAAATGTAGAAGTCCGGGAAGTCTATCTCGGCGAGCAGTTCAGCCTGTAAAACAAGAAATGTCGGTAACTCTATGACAAACATCGTTATCATTATGAGTTAAAATATTATTCATGAAACCATCGTTACAGCTTCGTGTCAGCCAGAGCCTGACCATGACCCCGCAATTGCAACAGGCCATACGCCTGCTGCAATTGTCGAGTATGGAGCTGCAGACCGAGATCCAGGACGCGCTGGAATCCAACATGATGCTGGAGGTCGCCGAGGAGGATAACGAGGTTGAATCCCAGGAGTTGAACGGCGCGGAAAAACCGCAGACCGCCAAAGAGGCGGACAGTGAAATAGACAACGACAATATCCCGGATGACCTGCCGGTCGACAGCGACTGGGACGATATCTATGACAGCTCCATCAGCTACACGCGCAAGGCGGACAATCCCGAATTCAACAGCCTGGAATACCAGGACAACCAGGAAAAAACATTGCGGGAGCACCTGCTCTGGCAATTGAACCTCACGCCCACCACGGAAGTGGACAAGGCCATTGCCATTTCCATTATCGATGCGCTGGACGACGACGGCTATCTGAGCTGTTCGGCTGACGACATCCTGCAAAGCCTGGGTGAGGACGACAGCGGTGTCGGCCTCGAGGAGGTCGAGGCTACCATCCGCCTGGTGCAGGCCATGGAGCCGGCCGGCGTTGGAGCGCGTGACCTGCGCGAGTGCCTGCTGTTGCAATTGCGGCAGTTGTCGCGGGACATCCCCTGGTACCGCGAGGCCTGGGATCTGGTCGACAAGCATCTGGATGCGCTGGGATCGCGTGACTTTAACCAGTTGACACGGCGCCTGAAACTGGATCGCATAGACCTGCAAAAGGTCATTGAGCTGATCCAGAGCCTGAACCCCAGGCCCGGCAATGAAATCCAGGAGGCCAAAACCGAATACATCATTCCTGACGTCTATGTGAAAAAAAAGAACGGTGTCTGGAAGGTCGAGCTGAACGCCGAGGCCACGCCGCAACTGCGGATTAACGCCAGCTACGCCAACATGATCCGCCGGGCCGACAATAGCAGCGACAACAATTCCCTCAAGGCGCACCTGCAGGAAGCCCGCTGGTTTATCAAGAGCCTGCAAAGCCGCAGCGAAACCTTGCTCCGGGTTGCAACCGCGATCGTGGAACGGCAAAGGGCTTTCCTGGAATACGGCGAAGAGGCCATGAAACCACTGGTGCTGCACGATATCGCGGAAATTCTCGATATGCATGAATCGACGATCTCGCGGGTAACGACGCGCAAATACATGCATACCCCCCGCGGTATCTTTGAACTCAAGTATTTTTTCTCAAGCCATGTCAGTACCAACTATGGCGGCGCCTGCTCGTCCACCGCGATCCGGGCGCTGATAAAAAAACTCATCGGCGCGGAGCAGCCGGACAAGCCGCTGAGCGACAGCAAGATTGCCGCGATACTGGGCGAACAGGGTATTAACGTCGCCCGGCGAACGGTAGCAAAATACCGGGAAGCCATGTCAATTCCGCCCTCCAATGAAAGGAAGCGTCTGGCCTGATAACAAACAATCTCATAAACGGGAGTTTCAAATGCAGATAAACATTACTGGTCACCACATCGATATTACACCGGCCCTGCATTCATATGTCGAAAGCAAGTTCCAGCGCCTGGAACGCCATTTTGACAAGATGACCAACATTCACGTCATCCTCACGGTAGAAAAGGAACGGCAAAAGGCCGAGGCCAGTATCCATGTCAACCGCGGGGATTTGTTCGCGGATTCCATCCGGGAAGATATGTACGCCGCCATCGATGACATGACGGACAAGCTGGACCGGCAGCTGAAAAAGCACAAGGAAAAGCTCTCGGATCATCGCCGCGCCGAGGGTGGACATAAAAACCAGCAGAGCGTGTAGTTGCATTGCCAGATTGAATATCCACCCGAACCCCTGATGAAGCTGTCAGACCTGATCGGTGCCGACCATGTCCGGCGCGATATCAATGCCAGCAGCAAGAAGGCCGTCCTGGAAATCCTGGCCGATACGTTGGCCGGCGACATAGCCGCGATCACGTCCCGCGATGTGTTTGACTGCCTGCTCATTCGCGAGAAACTGGGCAGCACGGGTCTTGGCCATGGCGTCGCCATCCCGCACGGACGCATCAAGATGATCGAAAAGCCCGTTTGCGTGCTGTTGCTCCTCGATACACCGGTGGATTTTGACTCGGTGGACAAGCAGCCGGTCGATATTGTGATAGGGCTGATCGTGCCGGAGGAATCGACCGAGGAGCACCTGCAGATTCTCGCCGGCATCGCCGAACGCTTCAGCGACCCCGGTTTTGCAGATACCATGCGAAACACACAAACCGCCGAACAGCTGCTGGAGTTAATTCGCGGCTGAACGAAGCAATGACAGAACCGGTCAAGCAACTCACCGTCGAGGAACTCTACAAGCAACACGGAGAACGTCTCGAATTGAGCTGGGCGGCCGGCATGCCCGGCGGCGGCCAGGTCATCGTGCCGGAACGCGGTCTGCACTCGGCTGCCGGCAACGGTAAGGGATCGCGCAAGCGCGGCAAGCAGACCGCCGGCAACAAGACCCTCATCGGCTACATGAACCTGATCCACCCGAACCAGATCCAGGTGCTGGGCAAGGTTGAACTCAAGTACTTCAATGAACTTCGCGATATCTCCCGTCAGGATGCGCTGACCCAGCTGTTCCAGGACTCGCCGGCCTGCATCATCATCGCCGAAGACAGCCCGGTGCCAACCGCACTGAAACGCAAATGCAACGAGAAAAACACGCCGCTGTTTACCAGCACACTGTCCAGCATCGTGCTGACGGAATCGCTGCATTATTATCTGACCAACCTGTTTGCGGATCGCCTGACCCTGCACGGCGTGTTCATGGAAGTCATGGCCATTGGTGTTCTGATCACCGGTCCCAGTGGCATCGGTAAAAGCGAGCTGGCAATGGAATTGATCACACGCGGTCATCGACTGGTCGCCGATGATGCGCCACAATTTTCGCGCATCGCGCCAGACATCATCAACGGCACCTGTCCGGAGCCCCTGCAGGATTTTCTCGAGGTCCGGGGCCTGGGGATCGTTAACGTCAGGGAATTGTTCGGCGACAGCGCGATTAAAAGCAGCAAGTACCTGCGGTTGATCACCCGCCTGGAACCGATGGCCAACAGCCAGTTACTGAAGTTGGATCGCCTGGAAGGCAGCTATCGTTTCAACAATGTCCTGGGGCTGGATATCCCCGAAATTACCCTGCCGGTCGCGCCGGGCCGGAACCTGTCCGTGCTGCTGGAATGCGCCGCCAGGAACCACATTCTCAGGACCAGTGGTTATAACGCGGCTGATGATTTCAGCGAGCGCCAGCGGGAATTCATAGAAAACAGCGCCGGCTGATGCCCGATCCGCAACGGCGCCTGATCATCCTCAGCGGTCTGTCCGGGGCTGGCAAATCCATCGCCCTGAACTCGCTCGAGGACCTGGGTTTTTACTGCATCGACAACCTCCCCATCAGCCTGCTGGATGAATTTGTCCGGCAATTATCGGACCCGACCTCACGGCACAGGGGCAATATCGCCATCGGTATAGACGCCCGCGATCCGAGCTATGATTTCACCCGGGTCATCACCTTTATCCGGGAGCTGAATGATAACCATATTTGCGCCGAGCTGGTTTTTATCGAGGCCGACGATGACATCCTGACCAAACGCTTCAGCGAAACCCGGCGACGCCACCCCCTGTCTTCAGACAGGGTGCCGTTGATCGATGCGATTCGCGAAGAACGCCGCATCCTCGAACCTTTATCTGAAAGCGCCAATGTACATATCGACACGAGCCGCACGCTGTTGCATGAATTGCGCGACCTGGTGCGTATACAGGTGGCCAGAAAGGACAAGCCCGGCCTGTCGCTGCAGTTCCTGTCCTTTGGCTACAAGCACGGCGTGCCCCGGGATGCCGATTTTGTCTTCGACGTCAGGTGCCTGCCCAATCCGCACTGGAAAAAAGAACTCCGCCCCTACACGGGCCTGCAGGAGCCCGTCGCGGAGTTTCTTGGCCAACAGGCACTGGTACTGGACATGATCGATCACATCAGGGGTTTCCTTGAACACTGGATCCCGAAGTTCGAGGCCGACAATCGCAGCTACCTGTCTATTGCCATCGGTTGTACCGGCGGGCATCATCGTTCCGTGTATATTGTTAAGCAGCTTTCCGATTATTTCTCCGGGAAAAACAAACAGGTCATCGTTCGGCACCGGGACATATAACGCCGGGACAGTTGCGGGAACCTGGAGTTTACAGGCGGAAGGCAGTGAATCGTCTTTATAAAAACATAAATATCAAGGACTTCAAATGAGTGTAGGTTTACTGGTGATTACCCATGACGGCATCGGGCCGGCCCTGCTCGGTACGACATCATTGATGCTGGGTGGCTGCCCGCTGCAATCCAAGTTGTTAATGGCCTCGAAAGACAGCGACCCGGATGATTTGCGACGGCAAGCGGAGGAATTCGTCGAGGCCCTGGACAGCGGTGACGGCGTTTTGATCCTGACGGACTTGTATGGCTCCACGCCCAGCAATGTCGCCCTGGGGCTGGCCGAGAATCATGAAACCCGGGCGGTCTCCGGCATTAACCTGTCGATGTTGATACGCGTACTGAACTACCCGGAACTCGGTCTGGATGATCTCGCCGAGAAGGCGCGATCCGGCGGTCAGGACGGCATACAGGAAATCGGATAAGACGAATGGCAGCCAGGCAGCTAGCGATCATCAACAAGCTGGGCCTGCATGCGCGGGCGGCAGCCAAGCTGGTGCAGGTTGCCTCGCACTTTGCCGCCGATATCACTCTCAAGCACAATGGCAAGGAAGTCAGCGGCAAGAGCATCATGGGCGTCATGATGCTGGCCGCGGGCAAGGGTTCCACTATCGACGTCATTGCCACCGGGCCGGACGAGGACGCAGCGCTGGACGAGATTGAACAACTGATACTGGACCGGTTTGGGGAAGGCGAGTGACGATCGCACTACACGGCAAGAAGGTCTCCCGCGGTATCGCCATTGGCCGCATCCATATCATCGAGCGGAACCAGCCGGACATCCCTGAATACACCATTGACCGCACGGCTATCGACAGGGAGATCCAGCGTTTCGAACAGGCCGTGGCCAGCGCCCGCAGCCAGCTCAGCGCCATCCGCAACCACGTGCCCTCTTCCACCGCTGCCGATATTGCCTCGTTCATCGACACGCACCTGCTGATGCTGGACGATGCGGCGCTCACCGCGGAGCCGATACGCCTGATCAGGGAAACCTATTGCAATGCCGAGTGGGCGCTCAAGATTCAGCGCAATGCCCTGGTCAATGTTTTCATGCAGATGAACGATCCCTATCTCAGCACCCGTCGTGATGATGTTGATCATGTCGTCAACCGCATCCAGCGCATATTACTGAAACATACGCCCCTGCCGCATGAAAGCCTGGATTCGCGCCTGGCCAACAGCATTATCCTGGCCGATGACCTGGCGCCGTCTGATACCGTACTGATGCAGCACCAGGGTGTGGCCGCCTTCGCCACAGAATTCGGCGGTCCCACCTCCCACACAGCCATCCTGGCGCGCAGCCTGGGTATTCCGGCGATCGTCGGTATTCACCACGCCCTGCGATTCGTCAATGAAGACGACTTCGCCGTGCTCGACGGCAGCAACGGCGTGCTGCTCATCGGCCCGGACGAACGCACGCTGGAATATTATCGCCAGCAGCAGGTCGAGGAGCAGCGTTATTACACGGAATTGACCAAGATAAAGTCTTCGCCGTGTATCACGCGTGACCATGTGCCGATCGAGTTACAGGCCAACATCGAACTGCCCAGCGATTTCGATACCGTCCGCGAAGTGGGGGCGCACGGCGTTGGGCTCTATCGCACCGAATTCCTGTACATGAACCGCGATACGCCGCCGGACGAGGAAGAGCATTTCGAGGTCTACAGCGAGGTCATTGACATACTGGACGGGCTGCCACTGACCATTCGTACCGTTGACCTCGGTGCCGACAAGCAGGTTGATGGCGGCACGCAATCCGGCCCCATCCAGTCCAACCCGGCACTGGGCCTGAGGGCTGTGCGCCTGTGCCTGAAAGAGCCGGCCTTCTTCAAGCCGCAACTGCGCGCCATCCTGCGCGCTTCGGCCAGGGGTCCGGTGCGCCTGATGGTGCCCATGCTGTCCAATACCTACGAAACCGAACAGGTTTTGCATATCATCGATGACCTGAAAACCGAGTTGCGTGAAGAAGGTCATGAGTTTGACGAAAATGTGCCTGTCGGCGGCATGATCGAGGTCCCTGCCGCCGCGGTGTGCCCCGGGATATTTGCCAGCCAGCTGGATTTCCTGTCGATTGGCACCAACGACCTGATCCAGTACACCATGGCCATCGACCGTGTGAATGACGAGGTCAGTTATCTTTACGAGCCCTTGCACCCGGCGGTATTGCAGCTGATCTACAACACGCTGCAGGCCGGATTGCGGTTTAAAATACCGGTCGCCATGTGCGGGGAGATGGCCGGCGATCCCGCTTTCACGCGCTTGTTGCTCGGCCTTGGCCTGAGAGAGTTCAGCGTCCATCCCGGCGGCCTGCTGGAGGTCAAGAAAATTATCATGGAAAGTGACATCGCCGAACTCACCGCCATGGCTGATGAGATCATGCAGTTGAACAGCGGCCGCAAGATCGAGGAATACCTGAATCGCCTGAACTGATGCCACAAGATCTGATTTTTTAGATCAGCGATCCTTGTGCAGCGTGGTTTGAATAATTTCCTGCAATCTCCCCGTCTGCTGTTAAACTTGCAGCGTTTTTTTATATTCGGTGCACCATGAAGGAACCCGTAGAAAACGCTGTCAGCATCATCGACCAGTTGCGCCTCGCGGTACTGGCCGAGGATCATCGCCTGGCCCGCTCCTACCTGGACGAACTGCATCCTTCGGAAATCGCCCATTTGCTGGAAAGCCTGCCGGCCAGGGAAGTCGACATTGTCTGGCAAATGCTCAGCCCGGAGCAGGAGGGCGATGTGCTGTCCGAGGTACAGGACACGGTACGCACCCGCCTGCTGGAACAGATCCATCCGCAGGAGCTGGCCGCGATCACCAAGGACCTGGACAGCGATGATGTGGCCGACATCATCCAGGACCTGCCCGAAGACATGCACGACAGCGTCTTGCTGGCCATGGATGTGCAGAACCGTCAGCGCCTGGCCAACTTGCTGTCCTACCCGGAGGATGTCGCCGGCGGCCTGATGAACGTCGACGTGATCACGGTGCGCGCCGATGCAACACTCGCCACCGTGACCCGCTACCTGAGATTCCTCGCCCGCCGCGACGGCATCCCGGAACAGACCGACAACCTGATGGTGGTTGACCGCGATGACAAATATCTTGGCGTCCTGCCGTTGACACTGCTGGTCAGTAACGACCCGGATCGAACCGTTGGCGAGGTGCTGGTCGAGGAGACCGGTATCCATGCTGATCTTTCCGCCAGCGAGGTGGCCAAGACCTTCGAGCAACGCGACCTCGTCTCCGCAGCCGTGGTCGATGATGACAACATCCTGCTCGGCCGTATCACCATCGATGACGTGGTTGACGTCATCCAGGAAGAAGCCGAGACCGCAGTGCGCAGCATGGCCGGGCTGGGCGGTGACGATGATATATTTTCACCTGTGTTGGTAAGCACTCGCTATAGAGCTATATGGCTAGGTATCAACCTGATAACGGCTTTTCTGGCCGCCTGGGTTATAGGCCGGTTCGAGGATTCGATACAGCAGCTGGTAGCGCTGGCGGTCCTTATGCCGATTGTCGCCAGCATGGGCGGTATCGCCGGCAGCCAGACCCTGACCATCGCCGTGCGCGGCATCGCGCTGGAACGCATCAGCAGCGTCAACGCCCGCTCCTTTCTCAACAAGGAAATGGCCATCGCCGTCATCAACGGCAGCCTGTGGGCGGTGGTAGTCGGGATTGTCTCCGTCTACTGGTTCGACAACGCCGCTCTGGGCATGGTGATCGGTGTGGCGATGTTGATCAATTTGCTGGTCGCGGCCCTGGCCGGGGCCCTGATCCCGCTGCTCCTGAAACGCCTGGGGGTGGACCCCGCCATTGCCGGCGGCGTGATCCTCACCACGGTCACGGACGTGGTCGGCTTCATGACCTTCCTGGGGCTGGCAACGATCTACCTGCTGTCCTGACAGGTTCGCGGTCATGAGCGCCAAGGTCTGTCCGCTGTGCACCTCGAGCGCGATCAGTCTCTACAGCCACAAGGACGACTACCGCTTTGATCGCTGCACGGCATGCGAATTCGTTTTTCTCAACCCGATGCCGGACCAGGATGCCCTCAACGCCCTCTACACCCAGGCGGATCGGGAGGCCGAGCCCACCTACGACAAGGCGTCCTCACGCCTGCGCCGCGCCTGGCTGAAACTGCCGAGATTCCTGCCCTATGCCCTGAACCGGGATACGCTGGACCTGGGTTGCGGCGGCGGTTTCATCGCGCATGTGCTCGGTCGCGTGGCCAGAACCTCGACCGGTATCGACATCAGCCGTAAGGCCATTGACTACGCCAGCCAACGCTTCAGCAAGCCTGTATTCCTGTGTCGCAGCTTTGCGGAACTGCTTGAAGACGACAGCGATTATGATTTTGTGTATTCCTCCGAGGTCATCGAGCACGTCAGTGACATCAATCTGTATATGCAGGTGCTGGCAAAGCTCACGCGTAAAAACGGCCACGTCTACATCACCACGCCGGATATCGGCCATCCCCGGGTGCCCGCCGATATCCGGCAATGGGACGTGTTCACGCCGCCCGTGCACGTGCAGTTCTTCAACCGCGCTTCCGCCAGCAGTCTGTTTGCACGCTATGGTTTCGAGATCAGGAGGTTCTACAGGAACAGGAAACCAGGCTTGATATTCCTGGCCAGAAAAACGGGGTAGTGCGCCGGGCGGCCGTCTACCACTCGAACAACACCCATTGCGGCACAATGGTGTTGTTGTAGATATCGCCGATCCTGGATTCCATGCGCCCGTCACCGTCCTGGTCCAGCAGGTAATAGGGCTTGCCGACGGTGGGGACCACCTTGACCATATACAGGCGGCCATTGACCCGGTATTCGTGTATGACGCGGTCTTCCTTCCTGACGATGGTGACTTCCGGCTCTATGGTTTCACCGCTTTCCATCGGATCCGGCAGGTCCGGTGGCTCGGGCACGGGCTCGAGTCCACCGTGATTGACGTCACCGGCCGTGGCTACCAGCGACAGGCACAGCAATACTATGGTCGGTATGTATTTCTTTGCTTTCATGACGCAAGATTATCAGAGTTCCAGGTGTTTTTCTCCGCTTTCGCTCGCCGGATCCATGTCGCGGTTTTCGTAATATTTGAATATGACATCGACCACCTGCTGCGGTTCGTCGACGACCTGAAAAAGATCCAGGTCGCCCGGGCTGATGGTGCCGGTCTCCAGCATGGCGTCGCGAAACCACTGCACCAGGCCGTCCCAGAAACCGGAACCCACCAGCACGATGGGTATCTGCCGGCTCTTGCCGGTCTGCACCAGGGTCAGGATTTCGGCCAGCTCGTCGAGCGTTCCGAAGCCGCCCGGCAGCACGACATAGGCCGAGGCATATTTCACGAACATGACCTTGCGGGAAAAGAAGTGGCGAAAATACAGCGAGATGTCCTGGAAGGCATTACCGCTTTGCTCGTGCGGCAGCGAAATATTCAGGCCGATGCTGGCGGACTGGCCGCTGTAGGCGCCCTTGTTGAAAGCCTCCATCAGGCCGGGGCCGCCGCCGCTGACGACGGAAAAACCGGCATCAGACAGACGCGCAGCGATATCCACGCCCAGCTCATA
>JBFGPT010000014.1:0-11600 GCA_041564575.1 Gammaproteobacteria bacterium
ATAGCTTGATTACAGCTAACAAATTTTTTAAATAATTAAAAATATCAACGTATTTAAATTTGAAGATCTCATATACTTGATTGATTAATACTGGATTACAAACCAGATAAATAATAAATTTTCCAGAGGAGAGACTTACGATGACTAAAAAGATAGATGAAATTGAAGGAATTGGCCAAGCTTATGCCGAAAAGTTATTAAAAGCCGGGGTCAAAACTACCGATGATTTGCTCAAGCTATGTTGTGATGCCAAAGGGCGTAAAGCAGTAAGCGAATTAACCTCGATTAACACAAAATTATTGCTTGAATGGACAAACATGGCTGATCTCATGCGTATATCCGGAGTGGGCAAGCAATTTGCCGAGTTGTTGGAAGCCGCCGGTGTTGATACGGTCAAGGAATTACGTAATCGTAATGCTGCGAATCTTTCTGCAGCAATGGCCGAAATCAATGCTGTAAAAAAACTGTGTAAATCCAATCCTGCCGAAACCATGATCGAAGACTGGGTTAAACAAGCCAAGGAATTGAATCCCTTGATTACGTATTGATTTTATAGTCAGAATTCTATCAAGCATGGACTTCTTTCCAGTATCATCACTGGTTGGATTTCGTTTGCCCATTTGGATGAGTTAACGTTCGTTTCGGCTTGACCAGGCATATCCGCGATCAAATCAGGATTTGATCGGAGACCGTTAACCCAAGCCGCTCCGCCACGCTGCCGCGGTTAACGGCGATCTCTACCAGGCCGTTCGAGTTTTCATACCAGAACGCCTGACCGGGGTTGACCCTGGCGAATGTTTCGGCATGGCTGATTATCGTGCCCTTGATTGTTATCGTCGTATCATTGTCAACTTTCGCCGCGCGTACGCCGCTCATACAGTTTCCGAAATAGTCGATGTAGATGATTTCCTCAAGGTCATCAGGCCAATGATGTCGATCCTGCCAATCAAGGTTCTTGCCAAAACCGAAATCATGATTGGCAATCATGACGCACACGGGCGCATACAGGTCACGGCCATGAAAGCTGCTGGAGAGATTTTCCGGCCGCCAGTTGATTATCATGGCTTCAATTTCGCTCGCGCGCCGGCAGACGATATCGAACAGGCCGTTGTCCGGACCCACGCACCAGCGGCCGTCGATGTGTAGCGCTACGGGCTGGTCGGCACCGCTGCCGACACCGGGGTCGACCACGCAGAACAGGATGGCATTTTCAGGAGTTTGACCGATCAGCGAAGCCAGCAGATATGCGCTGGCCTTCGGGTTATTACCCGGCGCGTCGGCCATGAGATTGATAACCTTTTGCCCCGGCGCCCGGGAATGCAGCAACGTTTCAACCTGCCCCAGGTAGGGGCCCGCGTGACCGTAATCACTGAAAAGCAGGATCATGACCCTACTTTACGCCAGATCATGATGCAGGGAAATTCAGCTATCGGCCGGCGGCAGGAGATGCGGCAGCACCCCGAGTAATGACAGGTCCTCGACGAAGATGTCCGCGTTTTGTTTGACGACCGCGCGGCTCTTGACGCCGCCGAAACCGATAAACAATACGCCGTCCATCTTCATTTCAAGGTCGGTGATACCGTCGCCGACGCAGGCCACGGACTTACCGTCCGCCACAAGTCGCCGGATGACCTCGCCCTTGCCACCCGAACGCGCCAGCGGCGACTGTGCATCGAAACCGGCGTATTGCCCGTCTATATCAAACCGGATATCAACGGCGAAGACATTATCCGGGGCAATTTCCAGCGCGGCGGCGAGGTGTTCGACGGCTGGTTGCAGGCCGCCGCTGACGATGTAAACCGGGATACCGCGTTCTTGCAACGCATGGACAATCTCGCGCGCACCCTGCGTGATGTGCGCCACGTAATGTTGGCCCAGCCAGGCAAGCTCGGCCTTGTCAGGCCGGATCATCTCCAACCGCTGGCCGTACACGGCCTCCAGCGGCACGCCGCCTTCCATGGCGCGGTGGGTCAATTCGCAACAGGCCTCGTAAACGCCGGCGCGGCGCGCCAGTTCATCGATGCCTTCCACCGTGCTGAGCGTACTGTCGCAGTCGAACACGACGGCCTGGACGGGTGTCGCTGTCATTACAGGCTGATCTGCAGGGCCTTGCTGATGGCCGGGATCGCCAACATCTCCTGCATGGAGGGTTCATCCAGCGGCCGGTTGATACCCAGCACCGCGACCGCCTTGTCACTGTTCGGCACGATGCCAAGTTGCATGCGCGAGATATTGATCTGCCGATCGGCGAGCAGGGTGGAAATGGCCGCGATGACACCCGGTTCATCATGGTGCCGTGACAGCAACAGGTTGCCTTCCAGCGAGGCCTCGATCTCGTAGTCGTTGATACGGGTCAGGCGTGGCCAGATTTTGTCGAACACGGTGCCGGCCACCGTGGTGGTAGTCTTGCCGTGACTGGCCCTGAGACTGATAAGGGCATGGTAGTCCGGCGCCTCGTCGGAGCGGATCTCCGTGATCTTGATGCCCTTCTGGTTGGCGATATGCGCTGCGTTGACGCGGTTTACCGGATTCGACATGGAGGCGGATAACAAGCCAATCAGGCTCTCCGTGGTCAGGGGCCGGATGTCCAGCGCGTTGACGTCGCCGTAAGCCATCAGTTCGAGGCTGTTGATCGGCTCGTCGATCATGGCCGCCAGCAGGCGCGCCATGCGATTGACCAGGGTCATATAGGGCTGCAACTTGATCAACTCTTCGGCGGAGACACCGGGCAGGTTGATGGCATTGATCGGCTCGCCGGTTTGCAGGTAGCGGGCGACCTGTTGTGCAATCTCGACGCCTGCCGCCGATTGCGCCTCGCGGGTCGAGGCCCCCAGGTGCGGGGTAAAGACCACGTTCGGCAAGTCAAATAATGGTGAATTTTTCGGCGGTTCCTCGCTGAACACATCCAGCGCCGCACCGGCGAGTTGCCCCGCTTTCAGGGCCTCATAGAGCGCGACCTCATCGACCAGGCCGCCACGCGCGCAATTGATCAGACGCGCGGTAGGTTTCATGGCCTGGATGCGTTCGGCACTGATGATCTTACGGGTCTTGTCGTTGACCGGGCAATGCAGGGTGATGTAATCGCAGCTGCGCACCAGTTCATCGATGTCCGCGGCTTGCACGCCGGCGGCGGCAAAGGCCTCTTCGGTCACGAAGGGATCGAAGGCCAGCACTTGCATTTTCATCGCGCGGGCACGCTCCGCGACCAGCCGGCCGATGGTGCCGTAACCGACGACACCGAGTTTCTTGTTAGCCAGTTCCACGCCCATGAATTCCGCACGTTTCCATTCACCGGCGCGCACCGAACGATCGGCCTGCGGCAGGTTACGGCTAAGGGAAAACAGGTGGGCAATGGCAAGTTCCGCCGTGGTCGTGGCATTGGCATTGGGCGTGTTCAAAACCACGACGCCCTTCTCGGTCGCCGCCGGCACATCAATATTATCCACGCCGATCCCGGCGCGGCCGATGACCTCAAGCCCACTTGCGGCATCCAACACCTTTTCGGTGACCGTTGCACCGCTGCGTACGATGAGGGCGTGTTGATCGGCCAGTGCCGCGCACAGGGCCGTTTCGTCCAGGCCGATCTGCAGGGTTACATTCAAACCCGGTTGTTCTTTTAAATACGCGATGCCTTCATCGGCGATCTTGTCTGCGATAAAAATATTTTTCATTTATCCTGGGTTCCCGCAAAGCTAACAAGTTGTTGGAAGATATAAACTACGCCAGATCTTTCCGTACCTGGCCGCAGGCCCACTCGATCCAGGGCAACAACGCGGCCAGATCGGCGGTTTCAACCGTGGCGCCGGCCCATATCCTGAGGCCCGGCGGCGCCGAGCGGTAGGCGTTGATATCAAACGCAACACCCTCGTCTTCGAGTAATCCGGTCAGCGTCTTCATGTATTTTTGCTGTTGTGATTCATCGAGCCGGGTAAACCAGTCCGCCGTGATCTTCAGGCACACAGAGGTATTCGAGCGGCTGGCCGCATCGCTGGCGAGAAAATCCACCCAGTCGGTTTTTTCAACCCACTCGCTGATGACCGCGAAATTATCCAGCGAGCGTTGTATTAGACCTTCTAGACCACCGCAACGCTCCGCCCAGGCCAATGCATCGAGATAGTCCTCGATACACAGCATGGAAATGGTGTTGATGGTATCGCCGCTGAAGATCGCGCTGTTCAGTTGCCCGCCCTTACGCAGGCGAAACAGCTTGGGCAAAGGCCAGGCCGGGGTATGCGTATCGATACGCTCGACCGCGCGCGGACTGAGCACCAGCATGCCGAACCCGGCCTCACCGCCCAGCGCCTTCTGCCAGGAAAAAGTCACCGCATCGAGCTTGTCCCAGGGCATGGGCATGGCGAACACCGCGGAAGTGGCATCGCAGAGGGTCAGGCCGCGTCGATCGGCGTCGATCCAGTCACCATCGGGCAGTTTGACGCCGGCCGTGGTGCCGTTCCAGACGAATACCGTATCGTGATCGAAATCCACCTGTGCCAGATCTGGCAATTTGCCATAATCGGCGGATATGCTGCGGCTGTCGCTGATCTTGAGGTGATTGAGGACGTCTTCCATCCAATCCTTGCCAAAACTGTCCCAGTAAATGACGTCGACGCCCCTGGGTCCGAGCAGGTTCCACAGCGCCATTTCCAGCGCACCGGTGTCCGAGCCCGGGACGATTCCGATCAGGTATTCATCCGGGATCTTCAGGATCGTGCGGGTATCGTCCAGGGCCTTGCGGATCCGGGCCTTGCACAGCGCCGAGCGGTGGGAACGACCGAGCACGTCACGGCCCAGTTGATCACCGCTCCAGCCAGGCCGCTTGGCGCAGGGACCGGAGGAAAAGTGGCCGGAACTCGGCCGCACGCGTTGCTCCATTGTCTTCATTTCTCCCATAAGTAAGTAAGTACTTAGTTAAACTAATATGACGGTATACAAAGCGTTTAAGAAAATGCTGGACGCATTTTACTTGCAAATCACGAGGATTTTATTCATTATTGCAGCGCAACAATACTAGCATAGAAAATCACGTATGTCGCAAGCTCAAAATACTGACGTAACGCTGAAAAAGACCATCCTGCACCCGCTCCACGGCGAGTTGGGCGGCCGCCTGGTGGCCTTCGCCGGTTACGAATTACCCGTGCAATTTCGCGGAATTCGTGAGGAACACCTGCATACCCGCGCCCATGCCAGCCTGTTCGATATCTCTCACATGGGGCAAATAATGCTGCACGGGGCACGGGCCGCAGAGTCGCTGGAGCGACTTGTGCCCAGCCGCCTGACCGATCTACGGGCTGGCCAGCAACGTTATACCGTGCTGCTGAACGAGGCCGCGGGCATTATAGATGATCTGATCGTCACCCGCCTCGACGATGACACCCTGTTTCTGATCGTCAATGCCGCCTGCCGGCAAAAAGATCTGGCCTGCCTGCGAGCGCACCTCGGCGGCAAGATCATAATCGAAGAAGTACCGGAGCAGGCCCTGATCGCGCTGCAAGGCCCGGCCGCGGCGACAACGCTGGCCGGGCTGGGTATTGAAACAGACGATCTGGCCTTCATGCAGGCCAAACGCGTGACGTTTCAGAAGGCCAGATGCCTGTTCAGCCGTAGTGGTTATACCGGTGAAGACGGTTTCGAGATCTCCATACCCAATGAGCATGCTACCGTCCTGTTCCGGGACCTGCTGGCGCAACCGCACGTGCAACCGGCAGGTCTGGGGGCGCGCGACACCCTGCGCCTGGAGGCCGGACTGTGCCTGTACGGGCATGAATTAAGCGAGGAGATCACACCGGTTACGGCCGGCCTCAACTGGATCCTCGACCGCGAACGCCTGCAAACAGCGCAGTCCTGTACCGGCGGGGATGTTATACTGCGGCAACTGAACGAAGGCACGCCGCGCCAGCGCGTCGGTATCCTGGTTGAAGGCAAGGTCCCCGTCAGGGAGGGTACGGAGTTGCTGGACCAGGATGATAATATTGTTGGACGAGTGACCAGCGGCAGTTATTCTCCCTGTCTGGAAAAACCCGTGGCCATGGCCTATGTCAACGCGGACCTCTGCCATCCGGGGACTGGCCTCAATGCCCGCGTCCGCCAACGGTTGCACCCGGTTCAGGTGGCAAGGTTGCCGTTTGTTCCGCATCGCTATAGCAAACAAAAACAACACAAATGAGGGGCCATGCATGCTTGATTTAAAATATTCAACAGATCACGAATGGGTCTATATCGACGCAGACGGCAATGCCGTGATCGGTATTTCGGATTTCGCGCAACAGGAACTGGGCGATATCGTCTACGTTGAATTACCGGAAACCGGCCGTGAAGTCAGTAAAGACGAGGAAGTGGCCGTGGTCGAATCGGTCAAGGCCGCCAGCGATGTGAAGATGCCTGTCAGCGGAACCGTCGTCGAGATCAATGCAACGTTGACGGACTCCCCGGAGTTGATCAACAGCGCGCCCGAGGGCGATGGCTGGTTCCTGAAGCTGGCACCGGCCAACCCGGACGAGCTGAACGAACTTATGGATGCCGACAGTTACGCGAAGTTTGTCGAGTCGGATTCCTGAAGCAACACATGGCTAGACCAAAGCCGGGACGGCAAATGCTGGAACAGAAGGCATCGCTGGATTGGCTGGAGATGCGCGGGGATTTTGTGCGCCGGCATATCGGTCCGGATCGCACGCAAATCGACGAGATGCTCGAATACCTGGGTCTTACCTCCCTTGAAGAGATCATCACCAAGGCGGTACCTGAAAATATCCTCTCCAGGCAGGGCGAATCACTCAAGGAAAATATCAGCGAACGGGCAGTCCTGACCTACCTGCGCAAACTGCGCGAACGCAACCAGGTCTGCAATTCCATGATCGGTATGGGCTATCACGGCACCATCATGCCACAGGTGATCAAACGCAATGTCCTGGAAAATCCCGGCTGGTATACCGCCTACACGCCCTACCAGCCCGAGATCAGCCAGGGCCGGCTCGAGGCATTGCTGAACTTCCAGCAGATGATCACCGATCTCACGGCCATGGAGATCGCCAATGCCTCCTTGCTGGATGAAAGCACGGCCGCGGCCGAGGCCATGATGATGTCACGCCGGCTGTGTAAAACCGGTGCGAATACCTTCTTTGTCGACCGGGACTGTCACCCGCAAACCATTGCCGTCATCCAGACCCGGGCCGAACCCTTCGGTTACGAGGTTGTCGTCGGTGATCCCTGGTGTGAACTGGATCAACACGATGTCTTCGGTGTCATCGTGCAGTATCCCGGTTCCAGCGGCGAAGTACGCGACCTGCAACCGGTTATTGAAACCGCACACGCCAGCAAGGCGCTGGCCACGGTCGCCGCCGACCTTCTGAGCCTGGTATTGTTGAAACCGCCGGGTGAATCCGGCGCCGATGTCGTCGTCGGCAGCAGCCAGCGTTTCGGCGTGCCCATGGGTTACGGTGGTCCGCATGCCGCCTTCTTCGCCACCCGCGAGGCGTTTATCCGTTCCGTACCGGGCAGGATCATCGGTGTATCCCGGGACGATCACGGCGCACCCGCCTACCGCATGACCCTGCAGACGCGTGAGCAACATATACGCAGGGAAAAGGCGACCAGCAATATCTGCACCTCGCAATCCCTGCTGGCGATCATTGCCGGCTTCTACGCCATCTATCACGGCCCGGTGGGACTGCGGCAGATCGCCGGCCGGGTACATCGTTACATGGAGATCTTCGCCGAATGGCTCAGGGTAAAAGGCTACGATGTCCAGACGCAGGTCTATTTCGATACCGTTACACTGCACGTACGGGGCAAGGCGCGGCGTTACGCGGCGCATGCGCGCGAACAGAACATCAACCTGCGTATCATCGACAAGGACACGCTCGGGATCTCATTCGACGAAACCACGACACGGCAACTTCTGAAGAAACTCTCGGGGATCTTCAGCAAGACCGAGGAAGAACAGCTGGATATCCTCCAGATGGACGAGAAGCTGGGCCAGACCATACCGCAGCAGTTTCTGCGCTCCACCCGCATACTGACTCACCCGGTCTTCAACAACTATCATAGCGAAACTGAAATGATGCGCTACATGCGCCGTCTCGCGCGCAAGGACATCGCGCTGGACCGGGCCATGATCCCGCTGGGTTCATGCACCATGAAATTGAATGCCTCGGTGGAACTGCAGGCCCTGTCCTACCGCGAGTTCAGTGCGATGCATCCCTTCGTGCCGCTGGAACAGGCCCAGGGTTATATGCAGTTGATCAACGAGCTGGAGGAAATGCTATGTGAACTGACCGGCTTTGACGCCTTTTCTTTTCAACCGAATGCCGGCTCGCAGGGTGAATACGCGGGCCTGCTGGTCATTCGAAAATACCTCGCGTCCATCGGCCAGTCACAGCGCACGCTGTGCCTGATCCCGGCCTCAGCTCACGGTACCAACCCGGCCAGCGCGCGCATGGCGGGCCTCGATATCCTCACGGTTCGCTGTGATGAGAACGGCAATGTCGATATCGAGGATCTGAATAACAAGATCGCGAAGGATCCGGATCGCCTGGCAGCCTTGATGATCACCTATCCCTCGACGCATGGCGTCTATGAAGAGGCATTTCGTGATATCTGCGACCTCGTGCATGACCATGGCGGGCTGGTTTACCTGGATGGTGCCAACTTCAACGCCCTGGTCGGAATATCGCGGCCCGGGGTGATCGGTGCCGACGTGGCCCACCTGAACCTGCACAAGACCTTCGCCATCCCGCATGGCGGTGGCGGACCCGGCGCGGGACCGATCGGGGTACGCAGCCATCTGGCACCCTTCCTGCCGGATCACCCGGTCGTCGATGACGTCAATCCGGATGCCTCGAAAGACGGCACTATCGGTACGATCTCGGCCGCACCCTGGGGTTCGGCGAGCATCCTCAGTATCTCCTGGGCCTATATCGCTATGATGCGCGATGCCGGTCTGAAACGCGCGACCATGGTCGCACTGCTGAACGCCAATTACATCGCCAGCAGGCTGAGTGACCATTATCCAATTCTCTACAAGGGCAAAAACGGCATGGTGGCACATGAATGCATCATCGATCTGCGTGACATCAAGGAACAGACCGGCATCAGCGTCGATGATGTGGCCAAGCGCCTGGTCGATTTCGGCTTCCATGCACCGACCATGTCATTCCCGGTCGCAGATACCCTGATGATCGAACCCACCGAGAGCGAGAACAAACGCGAACTGGACCGGTTTTGTGAAGCGATGATCGCCATACGCGGGGAAATCAGTGACATCGAATCCGGTGTGATGGACAGGGACAACAATCCGCTGAAAAATGCCCCGCACCATCAAAGCCTGTTCATGCGGGAAAGCTGGGACCTGCCCTATTCCATGGAAAAGGCCTTTTTTCCTATGCCGGGGATCAACGAGGAGAAATACTGGCCTCCTGTCGGCAGGGTAGACAATCTCTACGGTGACCGGCATCTGTTTTGCAGTTGCCTGGGCATGGACAGCGAGAGCAACTGATTGCGTGTTCACCGGAATTAAAAAAGCCGGGCATTGCCCGGCTTTCAAGGTATTACAAACCGTTTATTATTGTTCTTCCGTGCCTTCTTCTTGTTGGATCCCTTCAACACCCGGGCGATCGACAAGTTCGACGATTGCCATGGGCGCATTGTCTCCGCTGCGGTAACCACACTTGAGGATACGCAGATAGCCCCCGGGACGATCCTTGTAACGCGGCCCCAGTTCGTTAAACAGTTTGGTCACGGTGGAACGGTCGCGAAGCCTTGAAAACGCTAGACGCCGTTTCGCGACTGAATCCGATTTGGCCATTGTGATCAACGGCTCTGCAACCCGCCGTAATTCCTTGGCCTTGGGCAAGGTGGTTTTGATCATTTCGTGCTGCATCAGCGAAACAGCCATGTTCTGGAACATCGCCTTGCGATGTGAACTGTTTCTGCCGAGCTTTCTGCCACTTTCTCTGTGTCGCATAGTCTGTACCGTTGTTTATGCCGTTATTTTTTCGTGATCCAGTCCCGGCGGCGGCCAGTTTTCCAGCCGCATACCCAGCGCCAGTCCGCGCGAGGCCAGTACTTCCTTGATTTCGGTCAGGGACTTTTTGCCCAGGTTCGGGGTCTTCAGTAATTCGACCTCGGTTCTCTGGATCAGATCGCCAATATAATAAATGCTTTCTGCCTTGAGGCAGTTCGCGGAGCGCACCGTCAGCTCGAGGTCGTCAACAGGCCTGAGCAGGATCGGGTCGATCTGCGGTTCATGGGCGGCCGTTGCAATCTCGGCTTCCTCCGCCTCGAGGTCAACGAACACGGCCAACTGGCTGCGAAGAATAGTCGCCGCATCGCGTACCGCATCTTCCGGGTCAATGGTCCCGTTGGTTTCAATTTCCAGGATCAGCTTGTCGAGGTTGGTGCGTTGTTCTACACGGGCACTTTGCACGTCATAGGAAACGCGACGCACCGGGCTGAATGAAGCATCAAGCTTGACACGACCGATGGTCTGCTCTTCTTCGCTGGCACCGATGATCACCGGACGGTAACCGCGTCCGCGTTCCACCTTCATATTGATATTCAGCTCCCCGGACTTGGTCAGATTCGCGATAGGATGGTCCGGGTTGGCAATCTCGACATCGTGATCGACAGTAATATCGGCGGCGGTAACCAGGCCTGGCCCGCTCTTTCTGATGTTGAGCATGGCCTCGTCCTTGGCATGCATACGAATCGCAAGACCCTTCAGGTTGAGAAGAATATCCGTGACATCTTCCTGCACACCCTCGATGGTAGTGTATTCGTGCAGGACCCCTTCAATTTCAACTTCCGTAACGGCGCAACCGGCCATGGAGGACAGCAATACCCTTCTTAAAGCGTTACCAAGTGTATGTCCGTAACCACGATCCAGTGGTTCTATAGTGATCCTGGCGCTGTTGGCATTTACAGGATCGACATCAACCCGCCTTGGTTTGAGAATTTCGTTAAACGATGTAGACATATAAGCCTCTCTGCACTGTTACTTGGAGTAAAGTTCGACGACCAGTTGTTCGTTGATGTCGGATGCCAGGTCACTGCGCACCGGCACGGACTTGAACGTTCCCTGCATTTTTTTCGGGTCAACCTCGACCCATTCCGGAAACCCGACCTGCTCGGCAACTGATAATGCGTCCTGTATACGCATTTGTTTTTTGCTTTTCTCGCGTACTGAAACTATGTCATCGGCCTTGACCATGTAGGAGGGTATATTCACGGACTTGCCGTTAACTTCAATGGCCTTGTGGCTGACAAGCTGACGTGCCTCCGTGCGGGTCGAACCGAAGCCCATGCGGTATACAATATTGTCCAGCCGGCACTCAAGGATCTGCAGCAGGTTCTCGCCGGTAGACCCCTTTCTGCGCGCTGCTTCCTGGTAATACTTGCGGAATTGTTTTTCCAGAATGCCGTAGATCCTTCTTAACTTCTGTTTCTCCCGCAACTGCAGGCCGTAATCGGACAGGCGTTTACCACGGGCGCCATGCATGCCCGGGGCTTTGTCTATCTGACATTTTGATTCGAGCGGCCGCGCCCTGCTCTTCAACATCAGATCGGTGCCTTCGCGGCGGCTCAGTTTACATTTTGGTCCGAGATAT
>JBFGPT010000015.1:0-11313 GCA_041564575.1 Gammaproteobacteria bacterium
GGGCCATCGCCTTCGGCGTGGCCCTGTATGCCATTGGCAAGTTCGACGCCTCACAGGGCGCTATCGCCGGCCTGCTCGGTGCGGCCATACTGTGCAGCGTGTCCGGGTTTTTCGGCGGCACCCGTGGTCTGATCAGCGCACCCACTGGCCCGGTGCTGGTCCTGCTGGGCGGGGCGATGGGTTCGCTAGCAGACGCCGGGGTTACAAACAATGACCTGCTCGTCAATATCGCCACCCTGATGATGTTGACCGGGCTTTTTCAGATCACTATCGGGCTGACCGGTGGTGGCAAGCTCATAAAATACATCCCCTACCCCGTGATCAGCGGTTTCCTGACGGGCTCCGCCATACTCATGATCCTGTCACAGATTGATCCCCTGTCGGGCAAGGGACTGGACGAGTCGTGGAAATACTGGCGCTGGGTGCCGCTATGCACCGCGCTGGTGACGCTGGCGGCAACGATTCTGGGTCCGCGCCTGATCAGCCGGCTTCCCGGCACCATTGCCGGCCTGATCGTCGGCAGCCTGGTATTTCACCTGCTGATGTTCATGAACCCGGCCGAGATACCGGCCGCCTGGTTGATAGGCGAATTACCTAGACTTGATGCCATCGGCCTGGAATTTTCCGGTGGCGTTCTCGATAGTCTGCGCTGGCAGGTTATCCTGCCGGCGGCCCTGGCACTGGCACTCCTGACCTCGCTGGATACCCTGCTGACCGCGGTAATTGCCGACGTCACCACCGGCATGCGGCACAATGCCAACCTCGAGATGACCGGACAGGGCCTGGGCCAGATCATCACCGGCGCCATTGGTGGCATGGCAGCCGCCGGCACCACTGGGGCAACCGTGGTCGCGGTAAGATCAGGCGGCCGGCGCTGGCCCGGTCTCTTCGCCGGGATTACGTTCTTTCTCATGATCCTGCTGGCGCGCGATGTCGGCAGTATTCTGCCCATCAGCGTGCTCGCCGGTATTATTCTCGCGGTGTCGCTGCACATGGTCGACCTGGATATCCTGGCCTGGCTGAAGCGTTCAAGAACACGGCAGGATGCCGTGATCGCACTGCTGGTAACCGCGGTGACCGTCGCTTATGACCTGATGATCGCGGTTGGCCTGGGTGTCATCATCGCTATCATTTTATTCATCCGGACACAGATCCAGGCCAGCATCGTGCACCGGCGTTCAACCGGCCAGCAGATCCGCTCCGTTAAAAAACGTCCCGCCAGGGAGCGGGAGCTGCTTGATCAGCATGGCGAACGGATCATCCTGTACGAACTTCGGGGCAACCTGTTCTTTGCTACGGCTGACCTGCTGCTTGAGGCCCTGTCCGAGGACCTGGACAAAGCGAATTTCATCATCCTGCATATGCGCCGCGTGCAACAGGTGGACCTCACGGCCATGAAGATCCTGCAACAGATCGCTTCGCGCCTGCAAAAAAACGGCGGTGTCCTGATCTTCTGCAATGTTCACAAGGGCATGGGTATCGGAAAACGCATGCAAAAGGCCTTTAAGAAAAGCTCTATCAGTGAAATGCACCTGCATGTACTGACTTTCAATGGCAAGGACGAGGCGCTGGAATACGCCGAGAATACCATCCTTGCCGAACAGGATGTCAAGCCGACCGAGTACGGTGACCGTGTTGCACTGGAGGATAATGAACTGTGCGCTGACCTCGGCCCGGACGAGATAGAACATCTGCAAATGGCGGTTAAAACCATCATGCTCGAGTCCGATGAAAAACTCTTTTCAGCGGGCGATTTCGGCGACGAGATTTACATGGTGCTCAGCGGTGAAATCGATATCCGCCTGCCGACAACAAAACATCACTACAAGCGTCTGGCGACCTGCAATGCGGGATCGTTCTTCGGTGAACTGGCCCTGTTAAAACCCGGGCCCAGGGTCGCTGACGCGGTGGCCAGGCACAAAACCGAACTGGCCATACTCAACCAGGAAGGCCTGTCTGCGCTCAGGGCGCGACATCCCGACACTGCCATACAATTGCTGACCACGCTGGCCAGGATCCAGGTGGAGCACCTGCGCTGGTCGTCCTCGGAGTTGCGCCGCCTGTCAGAATGGTGACTACGACCACTTTATAAGGGCAGCCGCGCGGTGTCTTATGTATAATCCGCTGCCGTTATGCCGCTTGTTACACTGGACGAAATACACATCGAATTTGGTGACCACCCGATACTGCGTGGCGCCAGCCTGGTCATCGAGGAAAATGAACGCCTCTGCCTGATCGGCCGCAACGGCGCCGGCAAATCCACCTTGTTGAAGATCATTACCGGTGAACTGGAACCGGACTCGGGTGAAATCGTCCGCAAGCAGGAACTGCGTATCAGCCAGCTGGCCCAGGCCCTGCCCGATCAATTGCACATGACGGTGTACGAGTATGTCGAGGGCGGCCTGACCCATTTACGGCAGATGATCGATGAATATCATCGTATGACCGAACTGGAACTGGACCGGCAGCGGCTGCGGGAACTGGAAAACCTGCAACACTGTATCGAGGCCGAGGGTGGCTGGCATATCGACCAGCGGGTCAAAGCCGTGCTTTCGGAACTGGACCTGCCCGGCGATAAAACCCTGCAGCTACTTTCCGGTGGCTGGCAACGCCGTGTCGGGCTGGCCCGGGCGCTGGTTTCCAGCCCGGAATTGCTGTTACTGGACGAGCCCACCAACCACCTTGACCTGGCCAGCATCCGCTGGCTGGAAGCCCGCATCAGGAATTTCAAGGGCGCCGTCCTGTTTATCACGCATGACCGTGCCTTTCTGAACTCGCTGGCGACGCGGCTCGTTGAACTGGACCGCACGCGCCTGACCAGCTGGCCCGGGAATTACAGGAACTACCTGCGCCGCAAGGAAGAGGCCTTGCATGCGGAGGAAATCGACAAAAACCTGTTTGAAAAAAAACTGGCAGAAGAAGAGGCCTGGATACGCCAGGGTATCAAGGCCCGGCGCACCCGCAATGAAGGCCGAGTACGCGCCCTGCTGGCCTTGCGCGAAGAAGCCGGGGAACGGGCCAGGTTCCGGCGCCAACCGGGGGCACGCATCCATATTGAAAGTTCGGAAAACGAATCCGGCCGCAAGGTCTGTGAATTGCACCGGGTCAGTTACGCCTACGGTGAGGACATGATCATTAACCGCCTGGATCTCTCGATCAGGCGCGGTGATCGCATCGGCCTCGTCGGCAACAACGGTGTCGGGAAAAGCACGCTGCTGAACCTGATCCTCGGCCGCCTGCAACCCTGCTCGGGCACCGTAAAAACAGGCACCGGAATTGAGCCCGCCTACTTCGACCAGATGCGACGCGAACTCGATCCAGAGAAGACCATTGCCGAGGTTATTGGAGACGGCCGTGAATACATCCGTCTCAACGGCAAGGACCGGCATGTCATCGGCTACCTGCGCGGATTTTTGTTCAGCGCCAAACGTGCCATGACACCGATCAAGGCCATCTCCGGCGGCGAAAAGAACCGCGTGATACTTGCGCGACTGTTTACCCGTCCCAGCAACCTGCTGGTGCTGGATGAACCGACCAATGATCTCGATATTGAAACACTGGAGGTGCTCGAGCAAAAGCTTATCGAATACCGCGGCACGCTGATCCTCGTCAGCCATGACCGCGAGTTTCTGGACAACGTCGTGACCAGCGTGCTGGTCTTCGAGGATGACCGCATCAACCGTTATGCCGGCGGCTACAGCGACTGGCTGAATCACGGCAGGCATCTCACCGAAAAAGACAAGCCCGCGGCTGGTATACCGGATCCCGCAGTGTCTGCCGGAAATACGGCGGCAACGGGTGCAAGGCGTGGCCGCCTCAGTTACAAATACCAGCTGGAACTCGATCGGCTGCCCGATGAAATCGAAGCCCTGGAACAGGATATCAGCAAACTTCAGGAGGCAATCAGTGACCCGGGGTTTTACTCACGCGACTATGACAGTATTCAACCGGTCATGGATGAATTGTCCGAAAAACAGAGACAGCTCGATACGAAGATGCAGCGCTGGGAAGAACTGGCCGGCATGGCTGGCTGATACGACCGATCAGGTTCCGGTTAACCTGGATCAACGCGTTTCTATTTCCACGCGGTATAATGGCTAAATGCGCTGTTCGCTCTCAATAAAAATCATCCTCTTTATCATCTCCGGTTTATTGCCGGTCAATATCAGTATTGCCGGTGAATCCTCCGTGTTGCAGTCAAGTGAACCACGTGCCGTGCTGCGCGTGATACACAGCGAGCGCCTCAGGCAAATCATGCAGCGTCTCGACAGCCTCGCCTATGAACGTGAACACACGGCGCTGGACCTGCAATACCAGCGTGAACGCCAGGTCCGCCGTTTGATCACTGCCACCCGTGAGCTGGTGGAGAAAAGTGAACAACTTCCGGCACTGGTGGATGACACGAACATCAGCCCGGAAGATCTGACGATCTTCCGCGCCATGGCCGCGCAGCTTTACCAGAAGACCCGCGACCTCGAACAGAGCCTGCATCGCGGGCATAAGGTGTCGGTGAGAGAAGGCTATCAAAACCTGCGCGAAACCTGTAACGCCTGCCACCGGCTGTTCCGCCAGGACGGGGGTGGCCGCTAAATGCCGTACCACGGGTTTCGCTGTCTGCTGTTCCTCCTGTTGCTGACGGGTGCCTGCCACACCCGGGCCGATCATGAATCCACCGCCTCACTCGAATTCGGCGGCCGGGTCAAGCTTGACGCCATTTATAACGATGCCGCCGTCAATTCTGAACGCCGTTCCAAGGCGGACCTGGCCCTGTCCCCCGCGAGTATCCCGGTGTTCGGCGAACGGGACGCCGCTTTTGAAGTCAACCTGCGCGAAAGCCGGCTGTGGGGCGCCCTCAAGCTACCGCTGTTCGAACAGCAACTCGCGGCCTATGCCGAAATCGATTTGTTCGATACCCGGCGTGATAACCAGGGCCGGTCCCGCCTGACCAATGTTCCCAGACTCCGGCACGCCTACGCCCGTTACGGGAACCTGACCCTGGGCAAGACCTACACCACCTTTTTGAACCTGTCGGCATTCCCAGAGATTAACGATGCCAACGGCCCCGCGGGGGTCCTGATCGTGCGCCAGCCACTGATACGTTACCAGCATGATTTTGACTGGGGTAATCTGCAGTTTTCCGTGGAGGATCCGCAAAGCACGCTCACCCGCACAGATGGCAAACGCTTCAAGCCGGATGACGAGTCCGCCCCGGATCTGATCGCGAAAGTCACCTATGAATCCGCCCCGGGCAACCTGTCGCTGGCAACCATGCTCAGACGGATCGAGACCGAACGGCCGGGCAGCGGTACGGACGATGATCGCTGGGGCGGCGCCATCAGCCTCTCCGGGCGCTGGCAAACCTTTGGCCGGGACAATATTCGCTTCGCGGTTTCCTATGGCAATGCCCTGGGCCGGTATCTTTCCTATAACGTTTTCAATGACGGCGCGATCGATGCGGCCGGCGACACGGAGTTGACCGGCGTGAGCGGCGGCTACCTGGCCTATCAGCACTGGTGGACCGCCGCTTTGCGATCCAACGTGACAGCGGGCTTTGCACATGCGGATCAACCGGAAAATATCATCCCGGCAGGCACGACACAGGAAATTACCACGGCCAGTGTCAACCTGCTATGGAGTCCCATGCTGAACCTGACGCTGGGCGTCGAATGGATATATGGTCACCGCCAACTGGTGAACAACCATGACGGGGAACTCAACAGGTTGCAGTTTTCGACGGTTTACACATTCTAGGTACTGCCAATGCATCGTTCATTTGTCGGAATGCTCACGGGACTTGCGCTTTTCCTGCTGGTCCTGTGGCTGCCCGTGCTTGACGGCATGAATCCGCAGGCCCGCCATGTCCTGGCCGTGGCCGCGCTGATGGCCGTTTGGTGGATCACCGAGGCCGTGCCCATCCCGGTCACTGCGCTGTTGCCCATTCCCCTGTTTCCCCTGTTCGGTGTCATGAGCGCGGACGCGGTAACGGCGCCGTATGCCAACCACCTGATTTATCTTTTTCTCGGCGGCTTTCTCATCGCCGTCACCATCGAGAAATGGAACCTGCATCACCGCATTGCACTACATACCATCCGCATCGTCGGCATGACCCATAACAGGATCATCCTCGGTTTCATGCTGGCCACCGCGGTCCTGTCGATGTGGGTCAGCAATACCGCCACGACTATGATGATGTTGACCATTGCCCTGGCCGTGCTCAGGGAGGTCGCCGGCAATATCGAGCGGGACAACTCGCTTGTCATCAATACCCGTCCCGGTGAATTCAGGTTCGGGATTGCCCTGATGCTCGGCATCGCCTACTCGGCATCCATCGGCGGACTGGCGACCCTGATCGGCACGCCGCCCAACGCCATCCTCGCCGGCGTGATCGAGAGCACCTTCGGGATCAGTATCAGCTTCCTCGACTGGATGTTGTTTGCCCTGCCGCTGTCCGCGGTCATGCTGGTGTTGACCTGGCTGTACCTGACCTGGATCATCGCCGGACGCGAGTTCGATACCATACCGGGTGGCAAGGAACTGATACGGGCACAACTCGAGTCACTGGGCCCCATCAGCCGCGAGGAGAAGCTGGTCCTGTCCGTCTTTCTCGCCGTGGCCATCCTCTGGATCCTGCACGGACTGGTCGAGGTGGAAGGTCTTGAAGCGGTCACGGATTCCACCATTGCCATGGGTGGGGCTATCGTGCTGTTCATCATCCCGGTCGATATCCGGCGCGGGGAATTTTTACTCGACTGGCAAACCGCGCTGAAGATCCCCTGGGATATCCTGATCTTGTTCGGCGGGGGCTTTGCCCTGGCCAGGGGTTTCAGCGACAGCGGCCTCACCGGGGTGATTGCCGATCAACTGGTACTGCTTCAGGGCAGCGATATCATCTTCATTATTGCCATCGTGACCATGACGGTCATCTTCCTGACGGAAATCACTTCCAACACGGCGACGGCCTCGCTGTTTTTGCCGGTCATGGCCGCCCTGGGTCTGGCCATGCAGATCCACCCCTTTGCATTGATGGTGTCGGCCGCGCTGGCGGCCTCCTGCGCCTTCATGCTGCCGGTGGCGACACCGCCAAACGCCATCGTGTTCGGCAGCCGTTACCTGACCATACGGCAGATGGCCCGTGCCGGTATCTGGATCAACCTGACCGGGATCGTGCTGATCACCCTGTTTGTGCTGGTGTATCTGCCCATTGCCTGGGATCTCGATCTTGAAGTACTGCCCCAGGGGCTGATGCCCGGATAAACGCAAGCGGACACTGGGAATTCGCTGCCGCAAATTTACGGGTGACCGGTATCTCTACCCGTTCGTTAAGCAGGGCGAAACTTATGGGAAGAAATCAGGGTATGAAACGGAATCGGCCCAAGCCTTTCCGTGATGCGAAGCCCTAGCCGTGATGCCGTATACGCAACGGCCGGGTCAGAAACCTTCTGGAGACGCCCAAACCTATCAGACCGAGTCCCAGCAGGGCCAGCGTGCGGGGTTCCGGTATCGTGCGGGCATCATGTGAATACGGCGCCTTTTCTATCTTGTTCCCCGAAATAGGCCGGTACAGGCTGAACGAGAGCTCGTACGGGCTGTTCAACCCGGAGACATCCACCGAGAAATTTTCAACGAACATGGTGCCGCTCGGATTAACGGTCGGGACCGTGCCGTAGTCATCCTGTGTGTTGAATGCCGTGTAGGTGATGTTATCGAAACTGAATGGTCCCAGCTCCAGGTAATAGGTTTCGTAAATACCACCCGGAGGCAGATCCTTGTAGTAGTCATCCACGGGTGGAATGCCATAGACCAGATTATTAAAACCGTAAGAGGTGCCGTCGATGTCGAAGCTGCCGATACCGGGATCACTGGCAACCGGATCGGGAAACGCGGGAATCAGGGCAACCGACAGAAAATAGTCCGCCGTGGTGCAGTTGACCGCATCGATACAATAGGCGCCCAGTGTGAAGCTGTCAGCTGTAGTCGCGATGCTCTGACTCTCAGTGTCATAGATGCCGCCCTCGATATTGAGCTGCAGGACAGGAATAGCCCGGGCCGCGGTATTGAACAGCAGCAATGCTGGCAGCAGGCCAAATACAACTGACTTTTTCATTGTTATCAACGCCCTCGTTGGGTCAAAAATTACCTTGATCGGTAACTTGTTCATGCCAATTTACTAGGCAATATACGTGCCGTAAATATAAGTTCCATAATAACAATAACTTAGAGATGTAACGTCCATGGTATTTATTAAAACTGTAAACAGGCTCGACAGGCGCATCCTGCAATAATTAATTATTTATATATAAAACAAATAGTTACAATTTTAACGGGATTACCCGAAAAAAAACGCAAACAAGGCAAATATGTAAAGATCCTCGACATCGACAGATTGTGTCCACGCACAACCGCTCCTGCATAATCCGTCCCAATCTATGCATAATACTCCAAATATCGTTATTATATTGATAGTAAATGCATACTAAGATTTATCTTGTCGCGCTGCCTTCCACCGTATCCAGGCGCCTGACTTCACTCATAGCCAGCTTGCAACAGATGTGCGTAATACCCTTGAAATGGGAATTACACTCGATCACCTGGCCGGACTCTCTCACCCGTAGTCATTCAGCGCCGGTTTGGAAAACGCGAGCCGGCGTTTCCGGGGATATCACCGGACCGTCTCACTGATCCTGTTCGATGTCGATGAATTTAAAATAATCATTGATCAATCCGATCACCATGTTGATAACAAGCTATAGCCGACCGCGTAGAATCTAAAGACAGGGCATGGTACGAAGCGAAGAGTCCGGACAAGAATGTTTCGGGGAAAACGGTGACGGATTGCGCCTGATCTTCCCTGTGTGGAGCAGGCCGGACAAGTAGCAGTGCAATAACCCCTTAAAATCAGCATTTGTTCACACAAGGTTCGATTGTTCTGAAAGCAATGTTTGGCTATATTCCTATACTGATCAACGGTAATCATGTTCTTGATATCCTTCAGACAGCATTGGACCGGGATGGAGAAGCAATATGGAACGCAATGACGCAAGCCGGCTGGATCTGGATTTCGACAAGGATAAATTTCTCAGAAACCTTCTGCGTGAACTGAGCGGCACCCTGGAAGACGTGGTCGGGGCGGAAGAGGCCTCGGGCTTTATCAGCATTGGCGGCCAGCGTCTCGGAGAATGGCTGAACAAGGAATACCGGCAGGGCTTCAACACCGACACGCTGAACTTCAAACAACTCTGCAACACCCTGGTCGATTTGAAACGCAGGATCGATGGTGACTTCTATATTATTTCCGCCGATAACGAAAAGATCGTACTGGGGAACCGTCGCTGTCCCTTTGGTAAAAAGGTCTTGGGCAGGCCTTCGCTGTGCATGATGACCTCGAATGTATTCGGTGCGATCACAGCGGAAAACCTTGGATACGCCAAGGTGTCACTGGAAGAGACCATAGCACGGGGAAACCGGGAATGCCGTGTGGTGCTTTATCTGAATCTTGATAATGATATCACTATTGAAGGCAGGGAGTATTTCAAGACCTGATCGTCGTCATTTGCGGATAGCCGGATTCCGTATTCTCGCACCCGCGTTAAATCAGTTGCGCGCGAATTCGCCCGGGTTTCGGACAAATACCTCCTTGGGCACCCCGAAGGCCTGCTTCAATTTGACGTCCCGGTCCCATTCGTTATCTATGCCGCTGACCCGCCAGGCCGCCCCAAAACCGATATGGTTAACGTGATACCAGGCCGACACTACCGGGAAATACTGTAACGGCCAGTCGGTACCGTAGATCATGCGCGCCGTCAGACCAGGCACCTGCATGGCGCGGGCCAGGAAGCCGCGCTTGTTGAACTGGGTCAGGCTGGAGATATCGGTATACAGGTTCGGGTATTCTTCAAACATTGGCAGGATCCTTTCAAAATTCCGTTCTCCCCCGGAAACGCCGGTCGTGGAAATATGCGCGGCGATGACCGTGACACCCTGCTGCAGCGGCAGGGCCAGCTTGCGCGGGTCCGCCAGCTCGTCCCTGGCGTGGGCAAATGATTTCTCCATGCCGGTGTGGCTGAGCAAGGGCAAACCCAGCGCGGCCATCTTGCGGTAAAACGGGATGATCGCCGGGTCGGCGGGATCGATATCCATGATGGAAGGTATCCATTTGATCAGCACCGCGCCCTGCTCCGCTACCAGCTCCAGCCGTTTCAGGCTGTCCTTGCGATAGGGATTGATGCTTGCCCCGAACAGCAGGTTGTCGTACTTCAGCGTTTCCCGGTAGACATGATCGTTGGGCACGTAGAACTGGGTCCTGTGACGATCCAGGCTGCCCGTGTCGCGATCGACAATCCCGTCCATGGCCAGCACTACGGCCTGATCCACGTAACGCGAGGCGGCGACCTTGCGGCTGAGCTTTTCCACGACGATCCCGTCACCGTGTTGCTGCAGTTCCTTCTCGGTCACCCCCATCCATTTCAGGAAAAAATCGAAACGGAAATTTTCCCGCATCTCCCGGTTTATAAAAGCACCAGAATTACCGTAACCGAGGCCGGCAACGTGCGCATGCCAGTCGATGATATGCAGGTCCTCGAGGTTGTCGGCGACAACCTTGAAAGGAAGAATCAAAAATAAAAGGAAAACAGTATAGCGGTGGATTGATCTCAATCCACCTGTTATGAATTTACATGTGATTGCCTGCAGTATCATGGAAACCCCGGCACTGATCAGGCTCGGTTCACATGCATGTGATCATCACTGATCGGTTTGTGTCTGCAACTCCGCGATTTGCTCCTCGATACTGGCCATCTTCTGCTTGTACTCGGCAATCATCTCTTCATTGGCGTCGAGTTGCTGCTGCAGGGTGAGATTCTCCTGCTCCAGGCGTTCGACCTCGGCCGTGGCCTGTTCCAGCGTCATATCCTCCGCCATAGCCGGGAATGCGGAAATCGCAATTACAACACCAACCACGCCGGATGCCAGCTTTCGTATGTTCATCTTGTCTCCTTCGGATCGAAACACGCGTCAGGCCTAAGTATATCAATGATTGATCAGGATGAAAGCAACCCGGCGTAAGCTGTCGCCGCGCATGCGGATTGCCGGCGTCAGCCGGCCAGGCGCCGGTATTGGACGCGGTGCGGGGTGGCGTCCTCGCCTTTTCTTTTTATAAAGTCCTCGTGGTAATCACTGAAATTCCCCTCCATGAAAACAACGTTGCTATCGTCCTCGAAGGCGAACCTGCAGGCGCCGTGGCTCTGCATCTTCGTGTTCATCACGCTCGCGCTGCTCCGGACGCTGCTGTTCTTCATCGCCGAGGAGGTGCGCGAC
>JBFGPT010000016.1:0-11004 GCA_041564575.1 Gammaproteobacteria bacterium
CAACGCGCGATCTCCATCCTGAAAGAGCACAGTAATTATGGATATATTACCGAACACGGCAATATAACGATATTGAAGAACGGAATAGAGTTTGCGGCCACCTATTTCCTGATGCTGCTGGTTCTGTTTTTCAGCGGGGCTGGCAAATACCTGAGCGTGGATTACTGGATAGCGAGGAAATTCAGGGAATAGGGCTCGAATGACATGATGACTCCGGCGCAGGTAAATACCCGGGAAGAAGTTATCCGGATTTGAAAATCATACCATCGGGAAACCTGATTGCCTGATTACGATCCTATGTTTACAGCACAAGCTTTTCTTTTTTTTATAGCACTGCTGCTCTGCGCTATCCTGGCCGAGCCTGTCTGTAAAAAGCTGAAAATACCCTATCCGATCATACTGGTGGTGATCGGGTTCGCGGGATCGGAGATTACCACCGGTATACTCGGTATCGATACGGGTATCCGCTGGCACAATTTCGATACGATTATTTTTCATGGCCTGATACCGGTCCTGATCTTCCAGGCGGCGCTGACCCTGAATGTCGGTTCATTCAGGAAAAACATCATTCCCATCGGTTTCATGGCTTTTCCCGTGATGCTCTGTGCCACGGTCCTGACCGCCGCGTTCATTTACCTGGCTATTGATCATCCGACTGGTTTCCCGTGGATCGCGGCATTACTGGCCGGGTCATTACTTTCCGCGACCGACCCGGCCGCAGTGCTGGCCGTGCTGAAGCAGGCCGGCACGCCGGAACATATCCAGTCAATACTCGAGGGTGAGAGCCTGTTTAACGATGCGATGGCCATCGTGTTGTTCATGGTGCTGATCTCTATGGCGCTTGATCCGGGGATTAACAGCAGTTGGCAGCAGGTGGTGCGGCAATTTTCTCTGGTATTTGCGGGTGGTGTTTTGATCGGTTTATGCGTGGCAATCGCCGCACATCTGGTACTGGCTATAACGGGTAACAATCAGGTTGCCGTTACCATTGTGACACTGCTGACGGCCTATGGCAGTTTTATCCTCGCCGAAGATTTGTACCATGTCTCGGGTGTCATGGCGGTGCTCACGGCGGGCCTGACCATGCGTTATCGCGATTTCAGGCATGGGCAGAATGAAAAAGTGGCTGAAACGCGGTACTTCTGGCATGTGATCACGCATATTTGTGAATCGATGATCTTTTTACTGGCCGGCGTCACGATAACCGTCGCCATGTTTGCCGAACAATGGCTGGCTATACTCTACGGTGTCATTGCCGTGTTGATCACGAGGTTTATCCTGGTATTTCCGACGCTGGGCATTCTGGGCAGGTTACCTGGCACACGTCTGATGACAGTCAGGGAGCAATTCCTGGTTGGCTGGGGCGGGGTGCGCGGCACGGTGACCCTGGCGCTGGCTTTGTCACTGCCGCTGACACTTGATTATTATTACACCATCCAGTCGATTGCCTATGGCGTTGTCCTCTTTTCGTTATTCTTTCAGGCCACGACGATTGGCATTTTCGTCCGAAAATGAAGATATCCGGATATCCACTCAGGTTTAATTGTTATTTCAAGGGCCGGGGCCTGGAGAGGACAAATCCCTGTGCGTAGTCCACGCCGATTTCATACAGCGCCTCGAGATTTTCTTCACCGGAAATAAACTTTGCCACGGTCTGGGCGCCGATCAAATGGCTGATATGATTGATTGACTCGAGTATCGTGTATTCAAGACTTTTGTCACTGTATGGGTAACTGATACGGCCGTCAAATTTCACGTAGTCTATATTCAACGGTTTCAGGATCCTGAAGGACTCAAGCCCGGAACTGAAATTATCAATCGCAACCTTGCAGTCCATATTCCTGATCTTGCGGATAAACTCCCCTGTTCTTTCCGCATGCCTGTATAAACAGGCTTCGGGAATGTCAAAGCAGATACGATCTCTCTCGGTTTCATATTCATCGAACAGGTTTTTGAGGTAGTCTGTAAATTTCTCGTTGCTTACAGACTGCTCCGACAGGTTTATGGTAACAACCTTGTATTTGTCCATCGTCGCCTTGCCATAGGCGAGTAGTTCGAGGCTGGCCTTGACGACCCAGCGATCAATCTCGGGCATCATGTGGTAACGCTCTAGGGAGGGCATATACTGGCTTGGGAGGATCAGGCCGTTTTCGTCGTTAACCCGCAGTAGATTTTCGCAGATAACAACTTCGTTCAGGTCATCGAGCGGCCTGATTTCCTGAATGTGAAGTTCGAATGACTGGCGGTTGAGACAGTCCCTGATTTTCTCCACCCACTGGATCTGGCTGCGGTCTCGATTGATCAGTTTTTGTCCCTGCTCCAGCAGGCTGACCTGGTTTTTCCCCTTGTCCTTGGCGGTAAAACAGGCTGCATCTGCTGCCCTAAGCACGTCGGATAACTCACCGTAATTGCTGTCCAGCGGTATAACACCGAGACTTGCGGTTATGTCGTAACTGCGTCCGTCCCATGAAAAACCTGTTTTTTCAATCTGCTCACGGAATATTTCGGCAATCAACCCGGCCTTCGAGAGTGTACATCCGTAGAGGATGATGCCGAATTCATCTCCGCCAATCCTCGCGATCGTATCCGTGTCGCGCGATTTGTTTTTGAGGCTGGCGCCTATCTTCTTGAGCAATTCGTCACCGGCGACATGACCACAGCTGTCATTGATAATCTTGAGGTTGTCCAGGTCTATAATACAAAGTGCGTGCTCATTGGCATCGTCATTATCGGCGTTGATGATTTTCTGCAGACGCCGGTCAAACTCGCTGCGATTAATCAGGCCGGTCAGCTGATCATGGCTTGCCTGCCAGTTGAGGTTATGCTCGAGCTCACGCTTTTCAGTGACATCCCGGAAAACCAGGACCGTCCCAATGGCATTAGATTGCCTGTCCGTGATGGGAGTCAATGTATATTCAATAGCATATTCAACGCCATCTCTGCGTACGAGAATACTCTTGCCGTTGCTGTTGACCGCGCCTGTGTTGTTGAGGCATTTTTCAACCGGCATGACGAGTTTCTTTCTCGTCTTTTCCTCGACTGTTCTGAATACGGAATCGATTCTTTTACCCAGTACTTCGCGTTTATCCCAGCCCAGGTATATTTCGGCAACCGGGTTGATGTAGTTGATTTTGCCAATGCTGTCCGTAGTAATAACGCCCTCGTTGATTGATTGCAGGGTTTTCAGGGCCTGTTCTTTTTCATTGACTATTCTCATTGATTCCCTTCTGAAATTTTCAGCTTCCTTTTTCAGTTTGAGGTTGTCGAACCGTGTTATCTCGTTATCTTCGTAGATTTCCCTGGCTTTTCTGCTGACACTCGATGCCAGGGCATAGGAGTTCTTCAGCGAGTACTGGTAGTTTCTGGCTATGATTACGAGGATGATATAACTGCCGATAATACAGCTTACGCCGAACACGACATGATTCGCGTCACTCATGGCGAGGACCACGACCAGAGGCAAGGCTACCGAGCTGATGAATATGAGGTAACCGGAGAGTACGGCAGACAGCACCGGCAGCATGCCGATTGCAAGGATCCCGGCCGCATAGTACAGGAAAATCTGATGTGATCCGTCAACATATGGAAAGAAGAACAGATAGCCGATTCCCCAGGCAAGCCCCAGCATACTGAAGAGAAATGCATTATACGTTACCCAGTTGTTTTCAATGCCGATATGCTTGCCGGATTGCCGGAATTGCTTGATCACGAACAGGTGTGTGATACAGGTCAGGGCGATGAAAGCAAGCCAGGGATATATGATGAAATCCGGTACCGAATCCATCATCCACCACGCCAGCAGTGTTGACCCAATAAGACCGAGAGTAATTCCCGTGGGGGCCTGATCGTAAAGATGCCTGACGTCTTCGAAATCATCGACCCACTTTGTGTCGATTATTTCAGGTGTAACATCAGAACCCGACAGGCCGGGTTCCTCGACACCATCAGTGTGATCGTGGATATATGCAGTTTTCTCCATCTTCTGGACCTTCAAAATATTATTATTTAAAACCCCTGATAATTCGGGATTCAACAGGCAGATTACCGGTGTGGAATCAGATGTAAGGTTAGATATATATAAGGAGAGTCGTTGTGATTCCAATCACAATAAATAAAATGACGTTGCTTGGTTCTGTGAATAGCTTCACAGAATCATAAATCAGCGACGATGCTGGGACTTCAGCCCTTGTTCGGGCGATTCAGACGCAGGCGCAGTGCGTTCAGCTTGATGAAGCCTTCGGCATCGCGCTGGTTGTAACGGCCGGCATCATCTTCAAACGTAGCGATGTCCGCATCAAACAGGCTGTCGGTTTCCGATTTCCGCCCGGTGATGGTGATATTGCCCTTGTATAACCTGACCCTGACCGAGCCATTGACAGTTTTCTGTGTTTCATCAATGAGGCCCTGTAGCGCCATGCGCTCGGGACTCCACCAGTAGCCATTGTAAACAAGGCTGGCGTAGCGGGGCATCAAATCATCCTTGAGATGCGCGACCTCACGATCCAGTGTCAGTGATTCCATCGCCCGGTGGGATTTCAGCAGGATACTGCCACCGGGTGTCTCGTAACAGCCTCTTGACTTGATACCGACATAACGGTTCTCGACGATGTCGGAACGTCCGATTCCATGGGCGCCACCAGTCTCGTTCAGTTTTGCAAGGATATCAGCGGGACTCATAGCCTCGCCATTGAAGGCGATGACATCTCCCTGTCTGAATTCCAGTTCGATTGTTTCCGGTTGATCAGGGGCATCCTCGGGCGCGACCGTCCAGCGCCACATGTCCTCTTCCGGCTCGTTCCACGGGTCTTCAAGGGGGCCGCCTTCGTAGGAGATATGCAGCAGATTGGCATCCATGGAGTAGGGCGAACCGCCGCTGCGTTTTGCCTCGATCGGTATGCCGTTGGCCTCCGCGTAGGCGAGCAGTTTTTCCCTGGAGTTAAGATCCCATTCCCTCCACGGGGCGATGATCCTGATGTCGGGATTCAGTGCATAGGCGCCCAGTTCAAACCTGACCTGGTCATTACCCTTGCCCGTGGCCCCGTGGGCTATGGCATCCGCGCCGGTCCCGGCGGCGATCTCGACCAGTCGTTTTGCTATCAGCGGGCGGGCTATCGAGGTGCCGAGTAGATATTCACCCTCGTAAATAGCATTGGCGCGAAACATCGGAAAGACATAATCGCTGACAAACTCATCGGTCAGGTTTTCAATGAAAATCTCTTTCACACCCAGGGTTTCCGCCTTGGCCCTTGCCGGTTCAACTTCCTCCCCCTGACCGATATCGGCCGTAAAAGTCACAACCTCACAATCATAGGTTTCCCGCAGCCATTTCAGAATGACGGATGTGTCGAGCCCGCCGGAATAGGCCAGCACTACTTTTTTAATCTTGTCGGTCATTGACTTGTGTCGGATTTTAAGGGGCGCACATTGTATCCGTAAAGCCGTAATGCGGGAAGTCCCTGGCGCGATGCGTCAACGGTCAGATTCCGGAATGCGTCTGAAGAAATTCCCCGATGATCGCGTTAACGGATTCAGTTTGCTCGGCGTGCAGCCAGTGCCCCGCGTTTTCCAGCCGGCGCACCATGTTGTTCGGAAACAGGCCGTCGATGACGGGTCGGTAGTCATCTTTCAGGTAATCAGAGTTCCCGCCGCCCAGAAACAGGCTCGGCCCCTGAAATCGGTGTTCGATAAACTCCGGGAATCCGGTAATGTGATGGATATTTGCGCTGATAGAGGCCAGGTTCAACCGCCATGCATAACCTTCCTTGTCACGCACCAGATTTTGCAGGAGGAATTGGCGAAATTGCGGATTCTCGTAATATTCCGACAGGAACTCATCGGCCTCGCGCCTCGACTTGATCGAGGCAGTATCGAGACTGACGAGTGAGTCCAGTATATGTTGATATTCGAACGTGTAGGTCACGGGAGCAATGTCGAGCACCACCAGTGCGGATGGGACATGCGGGTTTATCAGGGCATTGACCATGGCAACTTTGCCACCCATACTGTGACCGGCAAGAATCGGGGACACGATATTATGCTCTTTGATGAATTCATGCACATCATCAGCCATGGCAAAATAATCCATTATGTCGTGATGTGAAGATTTCCCGTGGTTCCTGAGATCGAGCGTATATACAGTGTGACTGCCTGAGAAAAACCTCGACAAGGCTTTGAGGTTACGGCCGGAACCGAACAAGCCATGCAGCAGGATCATTGGCTTGCCGCTTCCGGTTTTTTCAAAATTGAGTCTCACAGGCATTTATTCAAAAGGGTCAGATCGCTTATGAATGATAAAGAAGAATCGGTGATTTCGGCAAATGATGATTTTTACCGGGCATTCAGGGACAAGGACATGACCCTCATGGAAGAATTATGGTCGACCGGCAGGGAGGTATCCGTGGTTCATCCTGGTTGGGATCTGCTGACCGGCCTGGGTGAGGTCATGATGAGCTGGCGGCAGATCCTGAAAAATTCAACCTTCAGTAATGTCAGTTGTGACAATGTCTGGGTAAACGTGCTTGACGAGATAGCCAATGTCGTTTGTATCGAGCACCTGGACGACGTGGAACTGATTGCGACCAATTTATTCGTGTTTGAAAACGACACATGGAAGCTACTGCATCACCAGGCGGGACCCTTGAACAAGGACATCGAGCAATATGTCGAAGATACCATGTTGCATTAATCATCACGGGATAATCCGTAAGGCGGGATGCATCAAATTCATCATTCAGCAGGCACGGATCCAGCCGCCCGGCAGCCTATTTTTTCGGCATATACAGGTCGGTAATCGTGCCTTCGAAGACCTCGGCAGCCATCGCCACCGTTTCTGACAGGGTGGGATGCGGATGGATCGTCAGACCGATATCCGCAGCGTCGCAGCCCATCTCTATCGCAAGCGTACCTTCGGCGATCAGGTCGCCGGCATTGGAACCGACGATGCCCATGCCGATGATGCGGTTGGTCGATTGATCGAAGATGATCTTGGTCATGCCCTCATCCCGGCCGAGTGACAGGGATCGGCCACTGGCCGCCCACGGGAACACACCCTTGCCATAATCAAGCCCCTGGCTTTTCGCCTCATCCTCGGTCACACCGACCCAGGCAACCTCGGGATCGGTATAGGCCACCGACGGGATCACCCGACCATCGAATCCGCTTTTCAATCCGGCGATCACCTCGGCGGCGACTTTGCCTTCATGGGTCGCCTTGTGTGCGAGCATCGGCTGCCCGGTGATATCGCCGATGGCGTATATATTCGGTACATTGGTGCGTTGTTGATCATCGACTGTAATGAAGCCCCGCGCATCGACCCGGATGCCGGCCTGGTCTGCCTGTATTTTGTGACCGTTCGGAGTGCGTCCTACCGCCACCAGGATGGCATCAAACGTATCCTGTTCAGGCGCGTCCTGGCCGGCGAAGGTGACGGTCAGCCCTGCATCGCTTGCCACCACCTGCTTGACCGCCGTACCCAGATATATATTTTCATAGCGCTTGCTGATCCTTTTCTGCAGTGGCCTGACCAGGTCACTATCGGCACCTGCAATCAGGCGGTCCAGCATCTCGACGATGGTGACCTTGCTGCCAAGGGCGTCATAGACGGTGGCCATCTCCAGTCCGATGATGCCGCCGCCGATCACCAGCAGGCGCTCGGGGAGCCTGTCCAGCAGAAGCGCGGTGGTGGAATTCATGATGCGGTGATCTTCCGGCATGCCGGGGATGTTGCTGGGCAGTGAGCCGGCGGCGATGATTGCGTCATCAAACGAGATATCGAGCATACCCGTTGCGCTCTTTACCGAAACGGTTTTACATGAGGTAAATTTGCCGATGCCCTGGATTATCCTGATCTTGCGTTGTTTGGCCATTTTTTTCAGGCCGGTGGTCAGCTTGCCAATGACGGATTCGGTCCACTCGCGGATGGGCTTGCGCTCGGAATCGACAGTGCCGAGGTTAATACCCAACTCGCGTAATTCCTCGATTTCAGCCATCACCCTGGCAACATGCAACAGCGCCTTTGACGGGATACAGCCGACATTAAGGCACACGCCTCCAAGGGTGGGGAATCTTTCGACCAGCACGACCTGTTTGCCAAGGTCAGCGGCACGGAAGGCCGCCGTATAACCGCCGGGTCCGGCGCCCAGTACCAGCACCTCGGCGTGCATGTCGTGGTCCTTGCCCGCTACCGGGGATGCCGCGGCCGCTGTCGCAACCGGCTTCGACGTCGCCGCGCCGCTGTTCCCGCCGCTGGCCGGGATATCGACCGGCTGCATGTGCATGATCAGGTCACCGCTGGAAACCCGGTCGCCGACCTTGACGAAGATTTCGTCCACCCGGCCGCCCCGCGGGGCAGGGATGTCCATGCTGGCCTTGTCGCTTTCCAGGGTCAGCAGCGTCTGTTCCGGTTCCACCGTGTCACCGGCTTGCACGGCAATCTCGATGATCTCGATATTCTCGAAGTCGCCGATATCCGGGAGTGTGACTTTTATGGGTTCAGGCATAATTTTATATGCTTGTGCGATCCGCGGTTAAGAAAAGACAATGGCACCACCAAGAGTTGTATCGTTTCCGGCAATTCTCACTGTAAATAGCCGGCAACTTACAACAGGATATGCCGGATATCCGACAACACGGTACTGAGAAATTGTGTAAAGCGGGCGCCGGCGACGCCGTCGATAACCCTGTGGTCATAAGACAGTGCAAACGGCAGTATCAAACGCGGCATGAGTTCACCATTTTCATATACGGGTTTGACGATCGCCCTCGAGACGCCGAGGATGGCAACCTCCGGGGCATTTACTATCGGGCTGAAATGCAGTCCGCCGATACCGCCCAGGCTTGATATGGTAAAACAACCGCCCTGCAGTTCGGCGGGCGAAATATTCCCGGCACGGGCCTTGTCGCCGAGTTCGGCGATTTCCCGTGCGATGTCGTACAGGCCTTTTTGATCGGCGTCACGGATCACCGGCACCATCAGGCCATTATCCGTGTTGACGGCCACACCGATATGAAAGTATTTCTTCAATATCAGGTTCTGGCCATCCGGACTCAGGGAGGCATTGAATTCAGGATATTGTTGCAGGACGTCGACCACGGCCTTCACCAGGAACGCCACCAGCGTCAGCTTCACGCCCTGTTTGTTTGCCGTATCCAGCTTGGATTTACGGAACTCCTCCATCTCGGTGATATCCGCTTCGTCAAACTGGGTCACATGCGGGATGGTGATCCAGCTGCGTTGCAGGTGTTGCCCGCCGATGCGCTTGAGTCGTGTGAGTTCCACCGTCTCGGTCGGTCCGAATTTCGAAAAATCGATTGGCGGGATCTCCGGTAACTGCAAGCCATTACCGCTCTTGAACACCCGGTCGCTGGCCATCACGGCCTTGGTGAAGGCCTTGACGTCTTCTTTCAGGATGCGGTTTTTCGGCCCGCTGCCGCGTACCAGGCCGAGATCGACACCGAGTTCGCGGGCGAACCGCCGTACCGCCGGACTGGCATGCGCGCGGGCACTGTCACTGGTGCCGACGGTCTCGGATGAGGTGGGCGTGGCCGGGGCCGGGCTCGGACCGGCCGGGACATTCGCTACCGCCTCGCTCTGCGCCGCATCCGCTACCGGCGAGGGATCAGGCGCGGGCGCGGGGGCAGGTGCAGATGCAGATGTTTCCTGTTGTGCGCCTGCCGTTTCACTCACCTCCATTAATGCCAGCAGTGTCCCTTCGGATACCCGGTCGCCCACGGCCACCTTGAGTTCGATAACTGTCCCGCTGAACGGCGAGGGGATATCCATGCTGGCCTTGTCGCTTTCCAGGGTCAGCAGCGTATCGTCGACATTGACCTGGTCACCGGGCTTGACCGGTATCTCGACGATCTCGACGGAATCGAAATCGCCTATATCGGGAAGATGGATCTCTGTGGAAGTCGTCATACAGGTACGGACCGGTATCCGCTTACAAAGGCACCGGTATCAAATATTGATTTCATGCGTGTTGGCTGCATAGCGTTGTTCGTAACGAGCGTTATGCATATGCCGGGTTGGGTTTGTCCGGGTCGATATTATATTGCCGGATGGCATCGGCCAGTGTATCTGCTGGCAGTTTGCCTTCCTCGACCAGTGCATGCAGCGCTGTAACAGCGATGTGAAAACGGTTGACCTCGAAATGCCGGCGCAGCTTTTCCCGGGTGTCGCTGCGGCCGAAACCGTCGGTGCCCAGGACGTGATAGTTTTTCGGTATGAACTCGCGTATCTGATCGGCATAGATCTTCATATAATCCGTGGCTGCAACCACCGGGCCTTCACTTTCGCCCAGGCACCGGGTCACATAAGGCAGTTGATTGTCTTGCTCCGGATGCAGCCGGTTGTGGCGTTCGAGATCCAGTCCTTCCCGGCGCAATTCGTTGAAACTGGTAACGCTCCAGATATCCGCATTCACATCGAAATCCTGTTTCAGTAACTCTGCCGCGGCAATCACCTCTCTCAGGATGGTACCGCAACCGAGTAACTGTACCTTTTTCTCACCGTCCGCGCCCTGCTGCAGGCGGTACATGCCCTTGATAATGCCGTCCTCGACACCGTCCGGCATGGGCGGATGTTGATAGTTTTCATTCATGACCGTGATGTAGTAAAACACGCTGTCGCGGCGAACATACATGCGCTCCAGCCCGTTCTGTATGATCACGGCGAGTTCATAGGCATAGGTCGGGTCGTAACTGACGCAGTTCGGGATAGTGGCGGCGAGGATGTGGCTGTGACCGTCCTGGTGTTGCAGGCCTTCCCCGGCCAGCGTCGTGCGCCCGGCGGTGCCGCCCAGCAGAAAGCCCTGCGCGCGCAGATCACCGGCCGCCCAGGCCAGGTCCCCGATACGCTGGAAACCGAACATGGAATAATAGATATAGAACGGGATCATATGCAGGTGGTGGTTACGGTACGAGGTGCCTGCGGCCAGCCAGGAAGAAAATGCCCCCGCTTCGTTAATACCTTCCTCGAGAATCTGTCCCTGTTTGTCCTCGCGG
>JBFGPT010000017.1:0-10999 GCA_041564575.1 Gammaproteobacteria bacterium
ATGCTGAATTGCTCGATGATGGCCGCGGCCTTGTCCGGGTCCATCTGTGCCAGGCAGGCGGCGGATATGGAGGTATTCATATGCCGGCAGACGTTGGCAACGTCGCGGGTCGGGAACCGGGCCAGGTATTCGGCCAGCACGGCGGGATCATATTTCTCGACGGCCCTGGCGGTGTCCCTGGGATGCCTGGCCAGAAAATAACCTGATATACCGTCAGTCGTCATCGAAGGACTTGTCGTCCATCAGGACCGAGGCCTGTTCGTCGAATATCTTGCCGGGTATAAATGTGCGGCCCGTATCCGTTTCCAGCACGATGCCGGTGGGCAAGATCTCCAGGATCCTGCCTTCCATGTCGTTGATCCGGATCTCCTGGTTGACCTGGTAGTTCTTCCTGATATAGCGCGTGGAAATAATATTTGAAACCGTCGGACCCGCGCCCAGGCCGAAGGCCAGGCCGATGGCGCCGACCGCGGCGGCAACGATGATCACCAGGATATATTCAAACAGTCTCACGTCCAGGCCGATCTGCGTCAGTCCGACGATCACCGCCAGTGTGATGACAATAATCCGGGTCAATTGCCCGAGGAGTTCCGCCTGCTGCAGACCGATGGTGCGTGCCCCGGAATAGATGCGGTCTTTCAGGGCATTGCCGAACATGACGCCGGCGAAAATCACGATGACCGCGATCAACAGCGTTGGCAGCGAGGTGATCAGGCGGCCCAGTAACTCGGCCAGGGAAGGCAATTTCAGGCTGGCCAACGCCGCCCTGAGCGAGATAAGTATGATAATGCCGTAGAATATCCAGCCGATGATGTTCGCCAGCGGCCAGCGCAGCCGGGCGTTGACAGAGGCCATGCCGAGCGATTGCAGGATGCGGTCAAAGCCGGTGCCCAGCTTCAGGATCAACCATTTTACCGTCCAGGCGAGTAAAAGGCCGGCGAAAAGCACGACAATTGCGCCGAATACGTTGGGCAAATAGGCACCCACGTTCTGCACGAACTGGTTCAGGCTGTCGATCAAAAGCTGCCTAAATTCGGTGAGTTGTTCCATATATGTTTTTCGGTTGTACCTGCCCCGGTCATTTAACAGTTGCGAATATCATTGTTCTCAAGCTGAAATATCCGCTATTGCTGTATAGTATAAATTAGTGATAATAGACTGGATATGTCTTTTATCCTTGCAGATTCATGCACTACCGATTGCAGGTAATCCTTGTTTGATAACCCGGGCAGGACAAAAAGCAGGTTATTGATGAACCTCAACAAGTACAAACTCAACGGCTGTTACGATGAACTGCTGGCACCGGGGCTCAAGGCCAGGACCGGCGCGGGGCGCCTGATCCAGTATCTCAAGAAGCTTAGCCCGGAGGAGTTGCAGGAACGCAAGCATGCGGCGGATCTTGCCATCAAGGCCATGGGCATTACCTTCACGGTCTACAGCGAGGGAGAAAATATTGATCGTGAATGGCCCTACGACATCATCCCGCGCATCATCCACCAGCGTGAATGGTCGCGTATCGAACAGGGGCTAAAGCAGAGACTGACCGCCCTGAATCATTTCATCGACGATATCTATAACGGCAGGAAGATCCTCAAGGACAAGGTGATTCCCGCCATGATCCTGAAGAGCTCTAAAAACTACCGCAAGCAATGTCGCGGCATCAAGCCGGTTTTTGGCGTCTGGGCGCACATCTGCGGCAGTGACCTCATCCGTGACAAGGACGGCACTATATATGTGCTCGAGGACAACCTGCGCGTACCTTCCGGCGTCTCCTACATGCTGGAGAACCGCAAGGTCACCAAGCGCGTGTTTCCGGAGTTGTTCGAGGACTACAACATCCTGCCGATGGGCGATTACCCGTCCCACCTGTTCGATACGCTCAGCGCCATCTCACCCAGGCCCATGGACTATCCGGAGGTGGTCGTGCTGACGCCCGGTATCTTCAACTCGGCCTACTTTGAACATGCCTTCCTGGCGCAACAGATGGGCGCCGAACTGGTCGAGGGATCGGACCTGGTGGTCGGCGATGACGATTGCGTATACATGAAAACGATCGAGGGCCTGTCGCGCGTGGACGTGATCTACCGTCGCATCGATGACCTGTTTCTCGATCCCGAGGTCTTCGATCCGGATTCCGTGCTCGGGGTACCGGGTCTCATGCGCGCCTGGGAAAAAGGCAACGTGGCCCTGGCCAATGCGCCCGGCGCGGGGGTGGCGGACGACAAGGTCGTCTACACCTATGTCCCGGACATGATCCGCTATTACCTGGACGAGGATCCGATCATCGAGAACGTACCGAGCTTCTCCTGCGCCGATGAAAAACAGCGTAAACACGTGCTGGCCAATCTCGACAAGCTGGTCGTCAAGCCGGCCAATGAATCAGGCGGCTACGGTATGCTTATCGGCCCGCACGCCAGCAAAAGGCAATGTGCGGAGATGGCCAAACGCATCAAGGCCAGTCCGCGAAACTACATCGCGCAACCGGTGATTACGCTGTCCACGGTGCCAACCATCTGCGATGAAGGTATCGAGGGGCGGCATGTGGATCTCAGGCCGTTCACCCTGCAAAGCGACCGTACCCATGTCACCGCCGGCGGTTTGACGCGCGTGGCCCTGGTGCGCGGGTCGCTGGTCGTCAATTCATCCCAGGGCGGCGGCAGCAAGGATACCTGGATCATCGCGCCGGCCAGGAGCTGACAAATGCTTTCACGCGTGGCAGAGACAATCTACTGGTTCGGGCGCTACCTGGATCGCGCGGAAAACACCGCGCGCCTGGTTAACGTCAATGCCAGCCTGTTGCTGGATCTTCCGCTCATGATCACGCATGTCTGGGGCTCCCTGATCAATATCACGGGAACAGCCGAGCTGTTTTATGAAAACCATGAAAAAGCGGACGAGCGCAATGTCACGCGTTTTCTGCTTGCGGATGAATCCAGCCCGGTCTCGCTTATCAGCACCATCAAGCTGCTCAGGGAAAACATCCGCACGACCCGCGAGATCATGCCGAGCGAGGTCTGGGAACAGATCAACGAGTTTTACCTGTATGCAAAAAGCAATGTGCAAAAGGCCCTGGGCCGCAAGGGTCGCCACGAATTTCTGGATGACACCATCACCTTCTGCCACCAGATAACCGGGTTCCTGTCCGGTAACATGAGTCATGGCGAGGCCTATAATTTCATACGTATTGGCAGGAACCTGGAACGCGGCGACATGACCACGCGCATTGTCGATGTCGGTTGCCTGAACCTGCTGACGCAGAAGGAAGACGTGCCCGAGGCATATAACAATATCCTGTGGATGAACGTACTGCGCACGCTCAGCGCCTATCAGATGTACCGCCAGCACGTGCATGATCGCGTCAACGGCAAGGACGTGGCCGAGTTCCTGATCAAGGACACGGTCTTTCCACGCGCGGTTGCCCGCTGCCTTTCCGAACTGAATAACTGCGTTGCCGTGTTGCCGCGCAATGACAATCCCCTGCGCAGCATCTCGCGCGTGCAACGCCTGGTCAGTGAATCGGATGTGCCGGAGCTGTTCGAAGGCGATCTGCACGCCTTTATTGATCAGTTGCAGGTGGAACTGGCCGATATTCATACCCAGGTAGCAAACACCTGGTTCGATTACGCCGTTACCGCACAGGAACAGGCCCAGGCGCAAAAGAACTGACGCAGCGTCAGGCCTTAAACCATCCGGCTGCTTATTCCTCCACAGTGAACCTGAGGTCCAGCGTGTACGGCTGCTCCGGGTGCGGTTCGTCCATCGGGATCTTCATCTTGCCCTGCGTGGTGCCATACGGCCAGAAACGCGCGTTGCGCCGGGCCTCGGCCTCGTTGGCATTGACCGGGAAGGTGTCGTAATTACGCCCGCCCGGGTGTGAGACATGGTAGGTGCAACCGCCCACAGAGCGGCGGTTGTGCGTATCAACGACATCGAATACCAGCGGCGTATGCCGCTTGATGGTCGGGTGCAGCGCCGACCACGGTTCCCAGGCCTTGTAGCGCACACCGGCGATGTACTGCCCGCGGGTACCGGTGGATTGCAGCGGCACCTTGCGGCCGTTGCAGGTGACGATATAACGATCGCCGGTCATGCCCTCGACGCTGACTTCAAGGCGCTCGACCGAGGAATCGACGTAACGCGCGGTACCCTGCCCGGCGGCTTCTTCGCCCAGCACGTGCCAGGGCTCCAGCGCGGTATACAGGTCCAGTTGCATGCCCTCGACATCGACCGAACCGATATGCGGGAATCGGAATTCACGGAACGGTGCGAACCATTCCAGCTCGAAGTTGAACTTCGCCTCGCGTAAAAAGCGCACCACCTGTTTCAGGTCTTCCCAGACATAGTGACGCAGCATGAACCGATCGTGCAGCTCGGTGCCCCAGCGGATCAGCGGTTTGTGCCAGGGGTGATCCCAGAAGTGCGCAACCAGGGCCCGGATGAGCAGCATCTGCACCAGGCTCATCTGTGCGTGCGGCGGCATCTCGAAGGCGCGCAACTCCACCAGCCCGAGCCGGCGGCCGGCGGCTTCCGGCGCATACAGCTTGTCGATGCAGAATTCCGAGCGGTGCGTGTTGCCGGTCAGGTCGACCAGGAAGTTTCTCAGCACCCGGTCCACCATCCACGGTTGATCCGACTCGCCTTCAGGTAACCGGCCAAAGGCGATCTCGAGTTCATACAGGTTGTCGTCGCGTGCCTCGTCTACGCGCGGCGACTGGCTGGTCGGGCCGATGAACTGGCCGGAAAACAGGTAGGACAACGCCGGGTGATGCTGCCAGAAGGTGACCAGGCTGCGCAGCAGGTGCGGGCGCCTCCGGAACGGGCTGTCTGCAGCGGTCGGCCCGCCCAGCGTCACATGGTTGCCGCCGCCGGTGCCGGAGTGGCGGCCATCCAGCATGAACTTTTCCGTGCCCAGGCGCGCCTGGCGCGCCTCGTCATACAGCGCCTCGGTGTTGCCGGTGAGTTCGCTCCAGTCCGCCGCCGGGTGGATGTTGACCTCGATAACGCCGGGGTCCGGAGTGATCTGCAGCAGCCTGAGGCGGGGATCACGCGGCGGTTCGTAACCCTCGACGATGATCGGCAGCTTGAGTTGGCCAGCGGTCGATTCGACCGCCTGCAGCAGTTCCAGGTAGTACTCGATCTTCGGCAAGGGCGGCATGAATACGTACAGGCGCCCGTCACGGACCTCGACGCACAGCGCGGTGTGTACAATCTCGCGATCGGCCTGCGCGGTTTTTTTCTTCTTTTTGCCACGCTTGCGGGTTTTCTTTTCATCGAGCGCCGGCCGCTCCGCGAACGGATCGAGTTCCGGTTCGATGTCCATGTCCTCGGGCAGTTGCCAGGGCAGCGATTCCAGCGGGATCCTGAAGCCCATGGGCGAATCGCCCGGCAGCAGGAACAGATGCCCGGACCGGAACGGCCAGGGACTGCTCTTCCAGTACCCGCCGCCGTCCTCGTCAACGAATTTCACTGGCAGGGCGAAACCGGTGACCTTGTCCAGGCCTTGCTCGAACAGCTTGCGCATACGTTCGCGCTCCAGGGGATTGGCGAGTTTGCTGTCGGCGGGATCGACATTTTCCGGCAGGCGCCCCTCTTTCCAGAGATAGTGCAGGGTATCCTCGTGGCCGGGCACGATGCGCTTGTCCGGCAGCTTGAGCCGGGTAGCCAGCGTGCGGATGAATTCTTCGGCCTGCGCGTTATCGTGATCCTGTTCTGCGGTCACATCCGCCAGCCATTGCGGGTCCTGCCAGATCGGCTGGCCATCGCTGCGCCAGAACAGCGACAGCGCCCAGCGCGGCAACGGTTCGCCCGGATACCACTTGCCCTGGCCATAGTGCAACATGCCGTTCTTCGAGAAACGTTTTTGCAGGCGCAGCAACAATTCACCGGCCAGCCGGCGCTTGTCCTTGCCCATGGCGGCATTGTTCCATTCCTCGCCCTCCATGTCGTCGATCGAGACGAAGGTCGGTTCGCCGCCCATGGTCAGTCGCACGTCGTCCTTGCCTAACAGCTTGTCGGTTTTCCTGCCGAGCTTGTTGATCGCCCGCCACTGTGCCTCGCTGTAGGGCTTGGTCACGCGCGGGTCTTCGTGGATGCGTTCCACCGTGTTGGAGAAATTGAACAGGGTTTCGCAGACATCGGTCGCGCCCGTCACCGGCGCGGCGCTGGATGGATCGGGCGTGCAGGCCAGCGGGATATGTCCTTCGCCGGCGAACAGGCCGGAGGTCGGATCCAGTCCGACCCAGCCGGCCCCGGGCAGGAACACCTCGGCCCAGGCATGCAGATCGGTGAAGTCCTGGACCGGCCCCGACGGGCCGTCGAGGGCCTCGATATCGGCCTTGAGTTGCACCAGGTAGCCGGAGACAAAGCGGGCCGCGAGCCCGAGGTGGCGCAGGATCTGCACCAACAGCCAGGCGCTGTCGCGGCAGGAACCGGATCCGCGCTCCAGGGTCTGTTCACAGGTCTGCACGCCGGGTTCCATGCGGATCAGGTATTGCACACTCTTTTGTGCGCGCTGGTTCAGGTCGACCAGGAAATCAACAATGTGTTGTTCGCCGCGATCGATGCTGGCAAGAAAGTCATTCAGGTGCTTGCCGTCCTCACAGATCTCGAGATAGGGACCCAGGTCGCGACGCAGTTGTTCTTCATACTTGATCGGAAAATGTTCGGCGGACTCTTCCAGGAAAAAATCGAACGGGTTGATCACGATCATCTCGGCGATCAACTCAACGTGAATCTTCAGTTCGCGGGTTTTCTCCGGGAACACGAACCGCGCCAGGTAATTGCCGAACGGATCCTGTTGCCAGTTGATGAAATGCTTGCCGGGTTCGACCTTGAGAGAGTAGGACTTGATCGGGGTCCTCGAATGCGGCGCCGGCCGCAAACGAATGACGTGTGGTGACAGCGTTACCAGCCGGTCAAAATGGTAATCGGTATAATGCTTGAGTGCTACGCGTATTGCCATGCTGATTTACTGTTGAAAAATGTATACGTACATAGATTTTTTTTAGAAACTATTGTGCCTGCACACCGCCATGCAAATCCAGCAGATCAATGCCGGCCGTGGTGGAGGCCGGTTTCGGTCAGGTCAGGAGTATGAAGGTCAGGAAGAAAGTTCGGACTTTTCTTCCGATTCCCTGTCCCAGGTCAGGCTCCAGGCCACCGGGGGCAGTTTCTTGAACGAGTCTTTCAGCAGCTTGTCCCAGCTCTTTTTGAGCTGGCGCAGGTATTCGCTGTCTTCCTCGAAACGGTAATAACGCCCGGGTTGCAGGCTGTCGGTCTCGTACATGGTCAGTTCGATCGGCGGACCGACGGTCAGGTTACTGCGCATGGTCGAATCCATCGATACGAGGGCGGCCATGGCGGCCGTTTCCAGGCTGGAGGATGGTATCAGTATGCGATCCAGGATCGGTTTGCCGTATTTGCTTTCACCGATTTGCAGGTAGATGGTGTCATGCGATGTCGTAATGAAGTTGCCTTGCGGATAGATCATGTAAACCGCCGGCTTGTGACCCGTGATCTGCCCGCCGATAATAAAATTGGCCTCGACGTTAACACCCCCGCCCCCGCTTTTCTCCTGCTGGCTGCGGCTGATGTCGCCGATGTAATCAGCGGCATCGCTCATGAGGTTCATGTTCATAAGGTTAATATTGGCCGAGTTCTTGATGTCGCGCCGCACCTTTGTCACGACTGCCTGGGAGGTGGCCAGGTTACCGGCGGACAAAAGGACGAACTGGCGCTCACCGGGAATGCCGAATCCGTACATCTTGCTGTAAGTGCTGACATTATCAACACCGGCATTGGTTCGGGAATCGGACACGAAGACGATACCGGCGTCCGGGCGAATGGCGAGACAATAGGTCATAACAGAATAAAATCCTCATCGGTAAAACTCGAACGGCCGATATGCGGGAATTTAGTGAGTAAATGCCACAGCCGCAAGTAGATATTGCATGTGAAAGATGCTAGCCAATCACATACCACTTGAAAATTATTTATTAATTTCAGTCAGTTATATCGATTGTCTGACTGTTGCTTGATATTTGAACAGTATTAATCGTGTCATGAAACTGACACTATATTGCTAAAGCATATGTAAAAACAGGGCCAGCCCTGGTAACAGCAAACCTGGTATTCAGATCCCGTTTGATCCCCTCACCGGGTGCGTCCGGGAAAATGTTCGGCCTGTGCTTCACCGGGTGCTAGTATCAGGCTATATCCACGCTCTGGTCCAGCGGCATAATTTTTTCCGGATCGGGACAACGCGGTAACTTTAATCGTTCACAGCAACGGACACACTGCCATGATCGAACTCCTCTATACAAGTAAAGCGGTATTAAAGATGAGCCGGGTCAACCTGCTGCAATTGCTCACGGCGTCGAGAACCTACAATGAGCAATACGGCATCACCGGCATGTTGATCTATTCGAACGGGTATTTCGCGCAACTGCTGGAGGGCGAGGCAGACGCCATTCACGAATTGTACAAGGCCATCAAGGAAGATACCCGGCATACGGCCGTGGTGACTTTTTACGAGGGGGAAATTGCCAAAAAATCCTTTGCCGAGTGGACGATGGGATTTCGTATTCTGGGAGACACCGAAAAACTTCACCAGATCCCCGGTTTCGAGAACATCATGCCCGGGAAGTCGCTGATCAATACGATCGTGCAGAACCCGAACAAGGGCCGGAAACTTTTTAATTACCTGCATGATTTTCTGTTATCCGATCCGGATAGCGGTACCCTGTAATGTCTGATGTACGGCACATCTTGGACCCGTGAAGTGATTGCGCACGGTTGCGTGCGGTAAACAGTGAAACCGGGTTGATATCGTCCGCGCATCCCACGATTGATAATATATACTGGTTTATTGAGGTAGATTCGATCAGGGGTTAGCGATGTCTGACTTACCGGAGCAAGAACAAACTTCAGAGGCACTGCTCGGCGAACCCGAACCCTGGGAACCCTGGGAAACGAAGCTGGTGGGCATCTGCCTGTTGACTGCCATTGCCGGCCTGCTGTCGCTTGGCTGGTTGATCAACACCTACATCCTCAACTAGGTGGCGGGCATGGCGGCCGATCTCGAACTCACGCTATCGTTTGACGGTGAGTGCTGGTCGACCGTAATCGACGGTCATACGTTCAGCGCCGCCGAGTTGCCGGAGCTCGAAAACCGCATCGCGCAGGCCGTGCGGCACATGGCCCGCTTTCAAGATCATCCGTGCGTGCAGGTGTGGCTGGGTTTTGATTTCGACGTGATCCCGACCTGGCTACGGCAATATCACAGCCATTACTTCAACAGCCGCCTGCAAGTAACGATGCCGTCTGCCAACGCAGAACTCCCCGCGGTCACCTGACATGAGCACCACCAACCGCAAATGGCACGACGGCATGTTGCGCACCGAGGACTGGTGGGCCGTGTGGCTGGGCCTGATCATGTTTTTCGCCGGTATGCTGAGCATATGGGGGATCGATCTCGTCGGCTGGATGACGAAAACCAAAACCTGGGAGTTCACCAACCTGATCGCTGACTTCGGCTGGGCCAAGCTGATCAAGCCTGCGACCTACTCTGACATGCCGCCGCTGCTGTCACTGTTCGTGACCTACGCCGTGTTTACCACGCTTACCTGCATCGGCGCCTGGTTCCAGAAACTCGATGTCAAAAAATTCTTCATCGGGTTCACCATCATCTTTGTCATTACCTGGCTGTGCTGGATCATCGGCCACGAGGCCCACTTCAAGGCCATCGACGCCGTGGTCAAGGGCAAGAACGATTTTGAAAAATATGGCCTGTCCTGGGGACTGCAACTGGGCGGCGGGTTTTCCTACATGCTGGCGCTGGCGGTCGGGCTTATCATCGGCAACGTCTTCAAGGGCGTGGCTGCGTTTCTGAAAGAGGCGGCCAAGCCCGAGTGGTTCATCAAGACCGCGATCGTCTATCTTGGCATCAAGCTGGGCCTGATGTCGATGCAATCCACCGGTTACGTGGTAGAACTGGCCCTGTCCGGTGCCGCTGCCGTGTTCGTCGCCTACCTGTTGTTCTGGCCGATCGTCTACTGGCTGGCGCGCCGCGTCTTCAGGCTGCGGCGCGATGCCTCGGCCGTCTTGTCCTCGGGCATCTCCGTGTGCGGCGTCTCGGCGGCCATCGCTACCGCTGGGGCGATACGCGCGAAACCGATTCTGCCGGTCACCGTGTCCATGTTGATCGTGATCTTCGCCATGATTGAACTGGTGGTCCTGCCAACCACCTACGCGACGCTTGCGCCGGAGCAGCCGATCGTCAACGGCGCCGCCATGGGCATGACCGTGAAGACCGATGGCGCCGATGCCGCGGCCGGTGCGATACTGGATGAACTGATGGTCAGCCGACACCTGCAGAAAACCGGCGAGCACTGGCAGGAAGGCTGGATTCTGAGTGCTGCGATCCTGACCAAGATCTGGATCGACGTCTTCATTGGCATCTGGGCCTTTCTGCTGGCCATGATCTGGATTTACAAGGTGGAGAAGAAGCCCGGCCAGCTACAGGTCGGGCTCTCGGAAATCTGGTTTCGTTTCCCCAAGTTCGTTATCGGTTACTTCCTTGCCTGGTTGTTTTACGTCGGCATTGCCGTCTGGTTTCCCGATGCCATCGAGGATGCCGCAGCCGGCGCCAGTATCGTGCAAAGTCCGATGCGCAAGATGATGTTCATGCTGACTTTCGTCAGCATCGGTATCATGACGGATTTCAGCAAGCTCAAGGGCATGGGCAGGCTGGCGGCGCTGTACGGTATCGCCCTGTTCCTCATCATCGCGCCGATCGCCTACGCTGTGGCATATGTTTTTCATCGCGGCATGTTGCCGCCGCTGGCAAACTAGGATTTATTTCGGTAGTACCGGAAACCTCAGGTACTCAGGATCAGATCATTTGGAAATTTTTTATCGGCCGCGGTGTAACCCCAGGGATCCGGCCGGCCCTGCAGGCGCCACCTTAACCAGTGCGTCGCGGCCTGCGGCACGCTGAAGG
>JBFGPT010000018.1:0-10607 GCA_041564575.1 Gammaproteobacteria bacterium
CCATTGCAGGGTATGCATGAAGATATGTTCCTGGTAGCTGAACGGCACGATGCCGCAGCCGCTTTCACATTCGGTGTCGGCGTTGACCCACTTGCCTTTCTTGAAACCGCGCAGCATGTAGGCGAGGGGGGCATCGGCCGTCATGATGGTGGACTTGCCGAACATCACCTGGCCGACGTCGCAGGTAATGTTGGGATGGCTGTTGACGTATTCGATGATCTCACGTGCCGCGGAGACGGGGTTTTTGCCGCGCTCGCCGCCATAACTGTGAAACTGGATATGCGCCAGGTGTGCGCGCAGGTCGCCGGCGGTCTTCATGGTCTCCAACGTAGTCTGGTAATTGCCGCTGTGACCGAGGTTGTTGCAATGGATATGCGGCGGATGCGGCAGCCCGAGTTCGTTCACGGTAACGATGAAGGCCTGGATGATATCGCGCGGTGACAGCCCGGTTTCCGTGCTCTTCTCGTCAATGTCCGCGACATTGGAATTTTTTTGCCTTTCCAGGGTTCGTCGCCGCCCGGGTTCACCAGCTTGGTGGTAAAGGCCCGGGTGGAATTGACCCACCAGGCGACAGCCTGGCGAAATTCCTCCATGCGGCCTTCCTTGAGCAGGTTTTGCAGGAAAATATTGTTGCCGAGCAGGACATAGAACCCCTTGTCGATGATCGGCGTGTCGTGCAGTTCTTCCAGGGTGTGTCTGGCCCCGATCGGTGTGACGGCGGCCTCCATGGCCGTGGTGTAACCCAGGGTGGCATATCGATAGCCGGTGGCGAAGGTCGAGGGCACGGTGCCGCCGGAACCCGAGCGCGTCAGGGCGGTGCCGTAATGCGGATCGTGGCGATGATCTTCCGGTTGCAGCTTGCGCGCCAGGTTGACCTTGGGGCCGGCGATGTGACAGTGGATATCAACGCCACCGGGCATAATGACCATGCCGGCCGCATCGATGGTGGTGGCATCCTCCGCCGCGCTGGCGACAATACTGCCGTTTTCGATACAGATTTCCCTGATTTCACCGTCGATGCCATTGGCCGGGTCATGCACCTTGCCGTTGATTATACGAAGACTGCTGTTCATCAGCTCTCTCTGGTCTGGATTTTATTATTGTTGTTGTTGTTGTGCTTGTTTTTGTCCGGGTAATTATTTTCTAGCGCGGTGCTGCGACTTTTTGCGTGCCTCCGCCACTGCGTCCATTTCTTGCCAGGACCAGTTCATGTACGCGTGTCTTGATCTTTGTCAGGATCTCCTCATCAGTCGGGAACGGCGAATCGAAGGCCGGCCGCAACGTGATCGGTACGTCATCCATACGGTATACGGTGCCGCCGGTGTTGATGCCGTAGGTGGCGGTGGTAAAGGCCACGTGCGCCAGCTTCGAGGTAATGGTCTCCTTGGTGTCCAGGGAAATGACCGGGATCCTGCCGAGGTGCTCGATCGCGGCCCTGGGAAAATTCGACGCCGGATCGCTGGCGATGATCATGGCAGCATCGGCATCACCGCGCGACAGGGTGTCAACCGTGGTGAATTCGCCGGGATTGAAACGGGGATAGCCGAGGTTGAAATTGACCCCGAAAGGATAGCCGGTCTGCCAGGAGACGACATTGTCGGCGCCGGTGACGTTGCCATGGCCGCGCACCGGCTTGGCCACGAAGTGCGTGTATTCATTCAGGTCCGTGGCCAGTGCCAGCAGGGCGCCGGAATTGAAGTGGCGGCCGCGGGTCATGGTCAGGCCCATGCCGAAAAACAATACGCCGTAGCGGCAGTTTTTCATCCTTTCGACCAGGTCCTGCATCGTTTCCGGATCAATGCCGGTGATCTCGCCGATGTTGTCGGCCACCTTCTTGCCCTTGACCAGCGCGCGCAGGGCCCACAGCAACTCGAAATCCTTGCCCGGCTTGACCTGCAAAAAGATATCCGCGACCGGGGCGCTTGAGGTTTTACGGACATCGACCAGCACCACGGTACGGTCTTTCTTGCCATTCGGGATAAACATGCCCTTGGGCGTGACCGCATAGCGGGTGAAATGCCGCGGATGGGCCTCGGCCGGGTTGCCGCCCCAGTAGATGATGAAATCCGCGCGGTTTTTCACCTCGCCCAGCGTCATGGTGCTTTCACCGACGCCCTGAAAGGCGAGGCCGGACGGGCCGTGGCAAACCGAGGTCGTGGTATCAATGGTGCCGCGGATGATGTCGCTGATGGCAACGGCCTGGCGCTGGGCTTCACAGGTCGTATCGCTCAGCCCGTAGGTGATCGGGAAGCGGGCCTTGACCAGGGTCTGCGCGGCTTCCTCGACGGCTTCGTCCAGGCTGGCCTCCTTGCCGTCGATCAGCGCGGCCGGGCGATCCTCAATGACATGTTCGGCAAACCAGGCACGGCCGAGTACGCAAGCGTTTTTGGCCTTGGTGATCCTGTGTTCGTCCAGATCGACAGTCAACTCCATGTCGTCGCAGACGCAGCCACAGAAAGTGCAGGTGGCGTGTTTGACGGTTTTGATATTGTCACTCATGACGGTATCTCCGGTTAACTGACCTTTTCCACGGTGACCGGGAAATGCTTGGACAGGGGCATGCCGCTACCCGCGGTATCAGAATCCATGAGCTGACTCGAGGGCGGGCCATAGGCCATGAACAGCATGCCGGCGGGCAGGTCCGTGGCCTTCTTGCCCATGCAGGTCACCACGGCTTCGCCGATGTCATTGCTGAGGCGGACCCGATCACCATCAGCCAGACCCAGGCGTTCCATATCTTCCTGGTTCATCTCCACGGTGGAGGTCACTTCAAGATACTCGTCCTTGAGCTTGCCCTTGTTCAGGGACGTGCCCTGTTTGCTGGAACGGCCGGGCACAAGGATCATGGTCTCGTTCATTTCGAGTCTCTCCAGTGCACAGCCCGACGGTCTGAAGATCAAAGCTGCGCGCGCAACATCATTGCATGAGTAAATTGACCAGTAGAAAGTGCCATCGCCAGCTTTACTACTAAACTGACTGACTATTAACATTTTAGTTTAGACGCGTCAATTTTGCGGTGGACGGGGCCCGGGTCCGCAAAGGGAATTTCGCAAGTGCGAAAAATTACAGTGTCTTTTCAGCAGATTGGGAAAGATTGAATCGCATGCCGCATGCTGCTCTGCAACTCATGTTTTAATGGCCCATGGCATTGCGCTGCAGTATGATTGCAACCCTGCCACAAAATCGAAATTATATGTCTCATACGAACGATAATCAGGTAAAGGTCATGGCCCCGGCCAGGTTGCATCTGGGCTTTATGGATATGCATGGCGGCCTGGGACGGAGTTTTGGCAGCCTCGGCCTGTGCCTGGATAACCTCTCCACCACGATCACCGTCCGGGATGCCGACAAACTGAGTGTCAGCGGACCTTCGGCGGAACGCGCGGAACGATACGCCCGCCGGCTGTTGGAGTATTTCAGGATCCCCGATACCGTGGAGATTGCAATTGCCACGGCCATCCCTGAACATATGGGACTGGGTTCGGGGACCCAGTTATCGCTGGCGCTGGGGATTGCACTCAGCCAGTTAAAGGGTGTCCATACCAGTATTGAGGACATTACCTGCTGTCTGGGCCGTGGGGCACGTTCCGGGATTGGAATCGGCGCCTTTCGTTACGGCGGATTCCTGGTCGATGGCGGCCGTGGCGAAGACACGCGGGTTCCACCGGTAATATCACGGATGCCATTTCCGGATGAGTGGCGCATCCTGTTATTACTGGATCATGCCAGGCAGGGGGTGCATGGCAAGGAGGAGGTCGAGGCCTTCCGTTCATTGCCGAAAATGCAGGACAAGACCGTCGATCATCTGTGCCGGCTGGTCGTCATGCAGGTCCTGCCGGCGTTGGCCGAGAAGAACTGTCAGGCCTTTGGCGAGGGGATCACCGAGATTCAGAACTGCGTCGGTGATCATTTCAGCAATGCCCAGGGCGGGCGCTACGCCAGTGCCGAGGTCGCAACAGTGCTGGAGTGGGCCCGGCAGCAGGACGGGGCGACCGGTATCGGGCAAAGTTCGTGGGGGCCGACCGGTTTCGTTATTTTTCCAAGCGAGACCCAGGCCTTTCATGCCCTGAAATCAGCGCGGGAGGAGTTCAGCGGCAATACGCAGCTTGAATTTCTGCTGATACGGGCGCGGAACCAGATGGCCGCCGTGACCCTGCAGGAATCGAAGCTGTCGACTCCGGTCAGCATCCGTAATTTCTAGACGTCAGTACATAAACAAAAAAACAACACGCAAGGAACAAATCGATGAAAGACCCTTATCTGCTACATATGTTCAATCCGACCAAGAACGTCAGTCCGTTCGATGTGAATATGGCGTACGAGGCCACATTCCAGGGCGTGATCCCGTATTCCGAGGTGACCCTGGAAGACATCCATGCACTGACCCAGGACACCATTTTTTCGCGTGGTCCCACGGGCGTAAAACGCACCTGCATCTTCATCGGCGGACGCGAGTTCGGGCTTGCCATGGACATGCTGAATCGCGCCAAGGCCGCCATGGTGCCGCCCTTCGAGGTGTCGGTGTTCGCCGATCCCAGTGGCGCCATCACGACTGCGGCGGCGGCCATTGCCTCTATCGAGACCCTGTTGAAAGACAAGCGGGACACGGATCTGAAAGGCAAGAAGCTGTATATCTTCGGCGGTACCGGGCCGGTCGGTGTTTGTGCCGGCATCCTCGCCAGCAAGTGCGGGGCCGAGGTGTATCTCGCCAGTCACCGTGGCGCCGAGGTCGGCACCAAGGTCGCCGAGGAATACAACGCCCGCTTCAAGGTCAATATGGCCGGTGCCGATAGCGGCTCGGACAGCAGCGTCGAGGAGATCCTGGGTACGGCACAGATTATCATCGGCGCGGCCAAGGCCGGGATCCAGATCCTGTCGAAAAGCCAGATGGAAAAGGCCGCGCAACTGGAACTGGCCGCGGATATCAACGCGGTACCGCCACTGGGGTTCGAGGGGATCGGCGTACACGACAATGGCAAGGACCTCGAAAATACACCGAAAAAGGCCCTCGGCCTGGGCGCCCTGGCCATCGGCGACGTCAAGTACAAGGTCCACAAGCGCCTGTTCGAGATGATGATCGAGACGGACAAGCCGCTGTACCTGGACCACGAGGAATCCTTCGAGGTCGCCAGGAAAATCACCAATCGCTGAAGCCTGTCTGCTGATCTCGGAAAGCGGCCGTATGCTGGCCGCGGCCGCACGGCGCTCCGGCCACGAGGTCGCGATCATCGACCGTTTCGGTGATGCCGATACCCGCGCCCTGGCGCGGTCACTGCAGCTCTACCAGGATCCGGCCCCGGGATTTTGCAACGCTGCCCGGTTACTGGCACTGACCACCTGCAGCATGAACCAGGGCCTGGACTGTATCGTCACGGGCAGCGGCTTTGAAGCCTGTCCGCAGGTCCTCGCGAAATTATCCGAACACTATCCGGTCATCGGCAATAACGCTGCCACCGTGCATGCGGTCAAACAACCGGATATTTTTTTCCCGGCGCTTGAGCGCCTGCGCATCCCGCACCCTGAAACACGCCTTGACGGCCCGCCCGGTCCCGGCGACTGGCTGTTTAAACCGGTCGGTGGTTGTGGTGGACAGGGTGTCCGCGCGGCAACGCCACAGGACCAGGCCGGCCCGGAGGGTTACCTGCAAGCCAGGATCAGCGGTCAAAGTTATTCCATCCTGTTCCTGGCCGATGGCCGGGACGCGCTTTGCATCGGCCTGAATGAGACCTGGAACCGCGCCAGCGGCTACCATCCGTACCTGTTTGCGGGCGCCGTGAGTCAGGACTGGCAGACATTCGGGCCACGACCCCGGATCGAAACGTATGTCGAGGCGCTGGTCAGGCAATTTCAACTGCGTGGACTGTGCGGCCTGGATTTCATGCTTGCCGGCAACCGCATATACGTGCTGGAAGTCAATCCGCGGCCGACGGCGACGCTGGAACTGCATGATATCGATGGCGGGCTGTTTGCCGCGCACCTGCAGGCCAGCCGCGGTGTGCTGGCCTACCGCACGGTCGCGGAGGTCACCTGCCGTGGCCTGCGGATCTTCTATACCGACCGGGGACTGACCGTCCCGGGAGCATTTGACTGGCCGTGCTGGGTAAGGGATATTCCTGACCCCGGGCGTCGCTTGCAGACCGGTCAACCCTGTTGCAGCCTGGTCGCCGAGGCCGAAACGCCGGCCGCGGTATCGGCAAGTCTCGATCACAGGCAACAAACCCTGGAAGGCATGATGTTCAGCCAAACAGCGTCCTGCTAGACTACGCTGCATAACAACTACAAACACCATCCAATGCGGGAACATGCAATGACACAAAAACGACCAGCCATTAATGCACTGACTTTACCACTTGTTCAAAACCTGATTGACCATGCTGATGAACTCCGGCTTGCCATCGACAAGATGGAAAACGGCACCACGATCATCGATGCCGGTATCAAGGTCCCCGGCGGAATCGAGGCCGGACGCTTGATCGGCGAGATCTGCCTGGGTGGGCTTGGCACGGTCAAACTGCGCGCTTCCACGAATTATCAGAACTGGTCCTGGCACGTTGACGTGCACTCCAGTAACCCGGTGATCGCCTGCCTGGCGAGCCAGTATGCCGGCTGGAGCCTGTCGCACGGCAAGGGCAAGGGCGCCTTCAATGCCCTCGGCTCCGGGCCGGGCCGGGCCATGGGCAGCAAGGAAGAACTGTTTGAGGAACTGGGCTACCGGGACGCTTCCGGTCCGGCTTGCCTGGTGATCGAGGCCGACAACCCGCCGCCGGTGGAGATCGCCGACAAGGTCGCCAAGGCCTGCGGCATCGATGCCGGTGATCTGACCCTGATCCTGACGCCCACCTCCAGCCTGGCCGGCGGTGTGCAGGTTGTCGCCCGGGTCCTGGAAACCGCCCTGCACAAGGTGCATGCGCTGGGATATTCCCTGGAAAACGTCATCGATGGCGCGGGCAGCGCACCGATACCGCCGCCCGCAGTGGATTTCCTGACGGCAATGAGCCGCACCAATGACGCCATCCTGTTCGCCGGGCAGGTACACCTGTTCGTCAACGAGGATGACGCCGACGCCGAGGAAATGGCCAGCAAGCTGCCGAGCAGCGCTTCCAACGATTACGGCAAGCCATTTGGCGACGTTTTCAAGAGTGTGAATTATGACTTTTACCAGATCGATCCGATGTTGTTCAGCCCGGCCCGTGTCACGGTCTCATCCGTAAAGACCGGTAACAGTTTCCAGGCCGGCAAGATCGACACCGCGCTTCTGGACCAGTCTTTCAGCGGCAAGTGTGGTTAATCGCGGCCGCCAAATCGCAATCGTTACCGATGAGCCCGGCTGGCACGGCCGCCAGCTGAAACGGGCCCTGAAAAAACACGGTCTGGTCGGGCGTTACGTCAGCCTGATCGAGGCCGGGTTGACGGTTTGTACGGACGGCAGCCAGTGCCTGCTGCCGGGGTTCGAAACCGCCCCGCCACTGGGTGTGTTTATCCGCGGCATTCCCGGCGGCAGCCTGGAACGGGTGATATTCCGGCTCGACATCCTGCACATGCTGGTCGAGCAGGGCATTACCGTCTATAACACCCCGCGCGCCATTGAACGTACCGTGGACAAGGCCATGACCAGTTTTTTACTGCAACAGGCCGGTATACCGACGCCACAAACCTGGGTCTGTGAGTCGGTCAAAGCCGCCTGCGAGATCTATCAACGCGAAACCGCCGCCGGTCATGCCCTGGTGCTGAAACCCCTGTTCGGTTCCCAGGGCACGGGCGTGCAAATGCTCGACCGTTCCCCGGCACGGGTCCCGGAAATCGAGACCGGGGGTGTTTTCTACCTGCAGCGATTTGTCGAGCCGCCCACCGCCTTGTACCAGGACATGCGTGTGTTCGTCATCGACGGCGTGGCCATCGCCGCCATGACCCGCAGCCACGAGGCCTGGATCACGAACCGGGCCCAGGGCGGACGTTGTGAACGTCTGGTCATCAGTGAAAAAATCAAGCACATGGCCGAGGATGCGGTGCGCGCCTGCAAAATCGATTACGCCGGTGTTGACCTGATCGTCGATCGCCATGGTCAGTTGCAGGTGCTCGAGGTCAACAGCGTACCGGCCTGGTGGGGATTGCAAAAGGTTGTGGACGTCAACATCGCCACGTTGCTGATAGACAGTTTCATCGCCCGCATACACAGCGCCCAGAGAGGCTCGGCCCTCTGTCAATGACCCCCGAAGCGCTGGATCGCTTCCTCGAGAAGTGTGTCCATGACAGCCTGTTGACCGATATCAATGCCCTCAAACCCGGGAATGTCAGCCGCTACGCGGATGGTCATGACATGCAGGTGGATGATTTCATCAAGAGCGCCGCGCTAAGCACGCCAGTGCTCTGTGATCGTCGGCGGTCGGTCGGCCAGAGAATTTTAGACAGTGTCCAGGCGACGCGCGACGCGGTTGGCTGCAATACCAACCTGGGGCTGATCCTGTTGATCGCGCCGCTGGTTTTTGCAATGCAACAGCAAAACCCGGGCGAGACGCTACGCCAGTCCCTGGCGGAGATTCTGCTGGATATCGACGTGGTGGAATCGGGTAAAATTTTCCAGGCAATTTGCCTGGCGGCCCCCGGCGGGCTTGGACAAAGCAGGCAATATGACGTACATTTACACCCTGAAGTAACAATAACAGAAGCCATGCGGGCATCCATGGATCGGGACCGGATCGCCTATCAGTACGTCAGTCAATATAACGACATTTTCGGGCTTGGGCTCGAGACTATAAGGACGGCGGACAGGCGCTGGAGCAGCATTGAGTGGGCAACCGTTGCCTGCTATTTAACGTTTTTAAATGAATTTCATGATTCCCATGTGCAGCGCAAGTTTGGCAGCGCCATCGCGCAAGATGTTCAGGCGCGGGCACAGGGGATTATGCAGCAGTTTATGTCATGCACGGAGCCCGGTGCCATGGTCGAAACCCTGCTGGCGTTTGACAGGGAATTGAAACTGGAGGGTATCAATCCGGGGACAACCGCGGATTTGAGCGTGACCAGCGTGCTCCTGTACCGCATGTTACAGGCATGACAGAAAAGAATTTTGAAGGTGACTGAAACATTCAGTCCCATCAGAAACCATGGGGTAACCCTTTTTTAATTTAAATGATAGGAAGGCAGAAATGTCATTATTATCCAAACTCTTTGGCTTTCTAACTGGAGGAGACAATAAAATGGCAGTTATAGACAGAACTCTACTCGGTGAAGCACTGGTCGGTGACGGTAATGAAGTCGCACATATCGACTTGATTATTGGTCCGCGCGGCAGCGCAGCGGAATCGTCCTTCTGCAACGCCCTGACCAACAACAAGGACGGGTTCAGCACCTTGCTCGCAGTGGTGTCTCCAAATCTGGCCTGTAAACCCAATACCATCCTGTTCAACAAGGTCACCATCAAGGGCGCCAAGCAGGCAGTACAGATGTTCGGCCCGGCGCAGCGCGGTGTTGCCATGGCGGTCATGGATTGTGTTGAAGACGGCACCATTCCGGCTGACGAGGCAGACGACCTGTTTATCAGCGTTGGTGTTTTCATTCACTGGTTGGCGGAAGACGATGCCAAGATCCAGGATTACAACTATGAGGCGACCAAGCTGTCCATCAAGCGTGCCGTTGCCCGCGAGCCCAAGGCTTCTGAAGTCCTGAGCAAGCGCGGTTCCGCTGAGCATCCGTTTGCAGCGCATTCATAAGTCTGAATAAAAAATAAAAAAATTAAATACTTGCTCTTGATAATGCCCCGCCTTGCGGGGCATTTTTTTATGCGCATACCGCAAGGTCCGCGGCCGTAATGGATTGATCATGCAGGGCGGTGGCCAGCAACACGCCATGTGCGCCCTGCGCACGGATCGCATGTAAATCATCCGGATCACGAACGCCGCCGGCGAGGTAGACATCGTGCCGGTCGATATCGATATTGCCGGCCTGGTGCAGGGGGGCTGTTCCGGCGCGGCCGCCAACCCGGTCCAGATCCATAATGATGATGTCGTGCGGCCAGATATCACGGCATTGGAAGATTCGCGGGTCACCGATGAAGCGGTTCTGCTGAAAATCAAGAGACAGCACCGCATCCGGAAATTCCGCCAGGATGGTCTGCATGTCGCCGAGCGAGGCCAGCGATTCCGTGCCGAGCACCGGGCGGAAATTTACCAGCGACCGGCACAGCGACACCGTGTCCGCGCCGGCATCCAGCCACAGCCCCAGCCGGGGATGGGCCTGCCGGATCGATTGCAATACGCTTGCCTGCGTGTCCTTGCCGCAAATGGCATCCAGGTCAGCGATGTAAATTGTGTCGAAAGCGTGCAGGCTGAGCAGTCCGTTCAGAACCTCCAGCGGCGCACTGCTTGCGGCCAGCGCCGACTGCAACGGGCGGTAGGCCCGGCGTTGACCGGCCCGGGCATGTACCACCTGGCCGCCCATTAAATCGATCACGGGGATGATATGCATGCCTGGGGTGTGAAATAGTGATTCAATAACCGCATGAAGATCTTCGTCTGCGAGTTTATCACAGGCGGCGGCCTGCACGGCGTTGCCCTGCCGGACGGACTCTCGCGTGAAGGGTCCTTGATGCTGCATGCCTTGATCCGTGA
>JBFGPT010000019.1:0-10527 GCA_041564575.1 Gammaproteobacteria bacterium
CTTGCGGCAATCGGGCTGCGGAGCGGCCGTCACCAGAGTGGGTAACGGCGCAAACGCCATACGGGTTATGCGGTATTTGGCTAGGCTTTGATGTCCGGTTCGATAAAACACCATTTGACGGTCGGGGCGCGCCGCTTGATCTCGATTTCCAGATTATTGAGGTGCCGTACCGCCTCCTCGATACTGAGACCGCTTTTCATCTTGATTTTCGCGGCCAGAATGACGTCGGGTCCCATTTGCATGGTGATGGTGTTCAGCACCCGGTCGATGCTGTCATCGGCATTGATGATATTGTCTATCAGTTCGACCAGCTCCGGTTCGGCCGAGCGGCCGATGATCAGCATCTTCACCCGCCAGCCGATAAATACCGAGATCACCAGCAGGATCACGCCGATACAGATGGAACCCATGGCGTCATACACCGGGTTACCACTGATCCAGGCGATTGATATAAACACGAAGGCGATCACCAGTCCGAGGATGGCAGCCGTGTCCTCGCCGAGTATAACGACCAGTTCGGCATTGCGGGTGTTATGAAACCAGTGCCAGAACGGCTGCTTTTTGCGTAACTTGCCGATTTCGCGCAGGGCCCCGGCAAGGCTGAAGCCCTCCAGCACGATGCCGAAAGCCAGCACCAGCAGGGCAATCCAGGCCTGCTTCAGGGGTTCAGGGGCATGCAGCTTGTGCCAGCCTTCGTATACGGAAAACAGCCCGCCCATGCTGAACAGCATGATGGCGACGATGAAACTCCAGAAGTAAGTGGCCTTGCCATAACCGAGCGGATGTTTTTCATCGGCCGGCCGTTGCGAACGCCGGATGCCGAGATACAGTAATATCTGGTTACCACAGTCGGCGAAAGAGTGAATGGCCTCGGCCAGCATGCTGCCGGATCCGGTATACAGGGCGGCGCCGGTCTTGGCGATGGCCAGGCCCAGGTTGGCCAGAAATGCGTAGAGGATGGCCTTTAGGGAGGCGTCGTGACTGCCAGCGGACATGAGGGATCTGCTTTGTGATTGATATCACAGTGTTCATGATGTCCGTAGTCCCTGTCAACCGCCTTGCCATGACCGCGTTGTTGAGGGTGTGAATCATCGAAAACCGGGAGACCACTGACAATGAGACGACAGAGACTGACACTGAAAGCACTGCCCCTGGCCCTGCTTGCCGCCATGCCGGGCATGGCGCTGGCGGCGGACGGGGACGCCGTCACCGGGCCTGAGTGTCGTCTTGAGGACATCCGCGACCGCCGCGAGGATGTAATCGATCGCCGTGAAGACCGCCACGACCGCGTCGATGACATTCGTGATCGGCGCATGGATCGATGGGACGCCAGACGCAATTATGAGCCCGGCACTCCGGCCGCCCGCCGTGATCGCCTGGAGGACATCCGCGAACGCCGCGAGGACATGACCGACCGGCGCGATGACCGGCGCGAGCATGTTGCCGACAACTACCCGGTCCGCCGTGATCGCCTGGAAGATATCCGCGATCGGCGCGAGGACGTGGTCGATCGCCGTGAAGACCGCCGTGACCGCCGCGAGGATGTTCGAGATCGGCGCGAGGATCGCCGGGACGCCAGACGCAATTATGAGCCCGGCACCCCGGCCGCGCGCCGCGATCACCTGGAAGACATCCGTGACCGGCGTGAAGATGTGATCGACCGGCGCGAGGACCGTCTGGATTGGCGCGAGGATGTCCGCGATCGGCGCGAATATTTTCTCGATCGCCGCGGCAATCGACTCGAGGGTCATCGCGTTGACCTGCGGCGCAAACCCGCTAACGCTAACCGCGGCCGCCTGGCCTGCGTTGCCGGCGGGCGGTGATCATTTGATAATGTGGCACGCGGGCAATTCGGGGTTCGTGCCGGCCGGTTCGGTCCCCACCTGTTTTGTCCAATCCAAACCGGCGCAACCGGGACAGGCAAGGGGAACGACTCTGGATCAAACGGCGGAACTGGAACGGTTTTTTAGTGAAACCGAAAAACGCGCCTTTCGCATCGCCGAGATTGCCACCGGCAACCGGGAGGAGGCGCTGGATATCCTGCAGGACGCGATGTACAAGCTGGTGGAAAAATATGCCGATCGCAACCGCGATGAATGGGGCGCGTTGTTTCACACGATTTTGCAAAGCCGCATCAAGGACTGGTATCGTCGCAACGCCGTTCGCAACCGTTTCCGCACCTGGTTCAGCGGTTCTGCGCACGAGGCGGAGTACGCTGACCCGATACAAGCGGCCCCCGATCCCGGCGGTCGCACGCCCGAGCAACTGGCTGCAACCGATCAGGGCATACAGGCACTGGAAAACGCCATCCGGGTATTGCCGTTGCGCCAGCAACAGGCGTTTATATTAAGAACCTTCGAGGGACTGGACGTCGAGGCCACGGCCCGGGCGATGGCCTGTTCGCAGGGCAGCGTCAAGACACATTATTCACGGGCGGTACATAGTCTGAGAGACAAGCTTGGAGAATTCTGGTTATGAATCACGACAGCGATCACGATATTGATACGGGAAAACTGCGGCAACGGTTTGACGCGAGCGTCAATGCCGTCGACGGTGAAACGGCGTCGCGCATCACGCGGGCCCGTTACCGGGCCCTGGCCCGACGCAAGCATCATGCACCGTACCGGGGCCTGGTTCCGGCGGGTGCCATTGCCGCTGCCTGCCTGTTTGCGCTGGTGTTTTTCATGATCCCGGATCGGATCGAGGAGGTAACGCTGGAGGACACGGATATCGAATTGATCTCCTCATCGGAGGACCTGGAGTTTTACGAGGATCTGGAATTTTACGAATGGCTGGAACTGTATGAACTGCCGTCCTAGGTGGATCGCGATGTTGCTACTGCCTTTCCTCAACCTGTCAGTGCATACCGCCAGCGGCCAGACGGAGTCGGCGGCGCCGCCCGATGCCGAGTTTCTTGAGTTCCTTGGCGAGTGGCAGACGGATGAGGGCGAGTGGATAGACCCCGAGGAGATGGAGGACGAATATCTTGCCGGTCAGGTGGAAACCATGGTGATGGATGATGAACATGAATAGGCTGAAACTCATCCTGCTGTCTCTCTGTCTGGTTCTGGCGGCGCCGGCCCGTGCCCTGGAACCCGTACCCTGGGATCAACTGTCGGCGGATCAGCAGGAATTGCTGAAAGATTTCCACGACGACTGGGATGCGCTACCACCTGAACGCCAGCAGCGTATGCAGCGCGGCGCGAGCCGCTGGCAGTCGATGTCCGAGGCGGAGCGTCACAAGGCGCGCCAGCGCATGGAACGCTGGAAAAACATGGACCCGCAGCAGCGGCAAAAACTTCGGGAGCGGTTCAGCCGGTTCAAGCAACTGACCCCGGAACAGCAGCAGCGCCTGATCAAGCGGCGTGAATGGTTCAGGAACCTGCCGGAAGAGCGGCGCCGGGCCCTGCGCGAGAAATGGCAGAACATGACGCCGGAACAACGTCAGCGTATGCGCCAGGGCATGCGTGACATGACGCCGGAACAACGGCAACACCTGCGTGACAGAATACGGTCCATGTCCCCGGAGCAGCGCCGTGACTTTCGTCAGCGCTGGGGTGATATGTCAGCGCATGACCGGCAACGGTTTTTGAAGAGGCAGCAGAGGCAGGGAAAAACACCCGCGGCCCGTGCCCCCGAGGTCCGGGACGGCCGCTAGGCCAATGCCGCGGACCGGACAGGCCGGTCTTCCGTCTCCAGTGTGTAGACGTTGCCGGAATCCAGCATTGCATAGCAGTTTCTGCCTTTTTTCTTGGCCTCGAGCAGCGCGAAATCGGCTTTCTTCAACAGGACCTGGTAGTCTGATTCCCCTTCATGCTGTGCAATCCCCAGGCTGATCGTAATATCGATTGCGGTTTTATCCTCGGTAACAATATCAAGGTGCCTGGCTTTTTCGACCAGTTCCGCGGCCAGTGTTTCAGCCCGGTCGGCAGTCGCGTCAACCATTAAAATCAGAAATTCATCACCGCCATACCTGAAAACATAATCACTGGTTCGTACCGACTCGTAGAGAAAACCGGCGACATTTTCAATGACCTTGTCGCCGGCCGGGTGTCCGTGCGTGTCATTGATTTCCTTGAATCGATCGACGTCGATCATGAAGAGGTGAAGCAGGCTGTTATTTTGAAACGCCAGGGAAAGTTCCTTTTGCAGGATAACTTCCAGATAACGCCGGTTATAGAGTTTCGTCATCGTATCCCGCCCGGAATCCATCGCGCGCGCATGTTCAGTCAATGTGCCCAGTAACCAGGACATGTGCTTGATGTGACGGTTTATCTCATCGATTGTCTGCAGCACGCCGTCCTGATGAGCCATGTTTTTGTTTTTCAACAGTCGATTCATACCGGACTCTATCGAATCAATCTCCTGATTCAGTAACTCCACTTCTTCCGAGTTCTTGAAAAAAACCTTGGCCTTGTGCCGTATCCACAACGCAAACTGGGAATCCCTGAGGCCGGGCAGGTCATCGATAATCATTTTTCCCGGTACCAGCATTTTTCTCAGCAAGGTGCTGTGCCAGTCGTGCATGGATGCCCTGATATTCTGGCAGGTTTCGGCGAGCTCATAGCCGATGATGTGGTTCTGCAAGGCCTGGGAACGCCTTTCCATGACAATCTTGCTGTCCAGATAGGCTTCGAGCGTAATTGACATGCAGACATCCATGATCATGGTCACCTGTGTATAGATATTCCGCGCGTCTTTCGCGGAACAGTGCTCGCCAATGGCGGCGTCACAAATCGTCATTTTCAGAACCCGCGCACCCAGGTTCAACAAATGAGAAGGTAAATTCATTCGCATGTATTTACTGCCCACGGCCAACTGCTGCTCGATAAAGGAATCGATATCGGTATTCTTTTTGCGAATAACAAATAAACCGCTTAGCCACCTGGCCAGTTTCGGAGCCATATCGCTATTAACGATTTCGGTGGTGAAGATTTTTCTGCCTTGATCCGTTGAGGCAAGCACATCGAAATAGGCTGCAACGATGTTGTCCTTTTCCTCTTCAATTGAGGTCTGAATCATCTGTATGATGCGTTGATCAGTGCGGGCGTAAATACAACGAAAATGTTCAAGATAGGCATCGTTAACGGCCTGTTTACGTCTGGATTCCATACATCAATACCTGCGGGTGTGAATCATCCTTTATCACATCGGCCTCGAGGGGAAACTCCTTTAGAACCGTTCCAGAATTGCCCTGTCAGGCACTACGCCGGGTCTTTCTAGAAGGGATCGCAGCCTGCTTTGCTAAAAAACAGGAAAATTCTTTGTATACATGCTGTTATGTGGATCTGGCCGTTCCACCATGCAGTACGGGCGTGAGCCTGTGGTCTCGCGGTTTATTCGGGTGGCCGAACCGACTCGCGCGCCAGTTGCCGGGCGAAGCGCTTGATCTGCACGTCATACAGCACCAGTTCTCCCCCGGTGCGGATGGCGGTCAGCGAAATCCGGGCGATCAACATCAACATCAGGATGGCGATGATCCAGGCGAAGAAGTAGGACACGCGGATGGTGGCCTGCGCGACCGGGGTTGACGAGGTGGGTCCAGCCTCGTCCTCGCTGACACTGTCGCGCAGGGATACCAGGCTTTTATCGATATTCGATCCCTGTTCGATGAACGCGGCCAGACGTTCGATCTTTTTCGGATTCTCGTACAGTTCGGTGGCCTCCAGCATGACATGCATGGCAATCCACAGGCCGGCCAGCAACAGGGCGAAACCCAGCAGGCGGACAATCATGCTCATCAGTGCACTGCCGGCATCGGCCAGAGTCGGTGTCATAACATCATCGCGGGTGGTTTTTTTGAATTCATACATTTGATTGTTTATTACAATCAAGTGGACAAGACTGCTAGCATTATGCCGTAGATACCTAGGAAAGTAATCCCTGTGATGCAGCGTTATCTTGTCAAGCGGCTGTTGTCGGCCGTCATCGTTGTGCTGGGTGTTTGCAGCATCGTATTCTTCCTGATCCACCTGGTGCCGGGCGACCCGGTCGAGGTCATGCTCGGGGAATCGGCGTCGCTGGCTGATCGGGAATCCCTGCGCCGCAGTCTCGGGCTGGATCAGGCCTTGTGGCAACAATGGCTGATCTATCTGGCCGATCTGGCCAGGCTGGATCTGGGGTTTTCCCTCCACGGTCAGCGGCCGGTCATCGACATACTGGCGGAGCGCGTGCCCTTGACCCTGCTGCTGGCGCTGGCCAGTATCCTCATCGCGGTGACCATTGCCGTTCCCGCCGGCATCATCGCGGCCCTGCATCGCGATACGCTGCTGGATCGTATTGCCATGGTGCTGGCGATGGCGGGCGCCGCGATTCCGAATTTCTGGCTGGGCCCTTTGTTGATCCTCGTCTTCGCTTTTTACCTGGGCTGGTTTCCGGTGAGCGGCGTCGAGGGCATGGCCTCGCTGGTGTTGCCCGCGCTGACCCTGGGCACGGCGCTGGCGGCCCTGCAGTCACGTATGATCCGTGCCAGCCTGCTGGAGGTGCTGGGCGAGGACTTTATCACCGCGGCCCGGGCCCGGGGCCTGTCGGAACAGCGCGTGATCTTCCGGCATGCCTTGCGTAACGCCCTGTTGCCCGTGATCACAGTGTTTGGTGCGCAACTGGGCGCGCTGCTGACCGGTGCCGTTGTCACGGAACAAATCTTCGACTGGCCGGGTATCGGCCAGTTAACGATCGAGGCCATCCAGAAACGCGATTACCCGGTGTTGCAGGCCTGCATCCTGTTTATCAGCCTGATCTACGTGGTGGTCAACCTGCTGACCGATATCGCCTATGCCATGCTCGATCCCCGGATCAGGATCGATGCTTAAGCGCGCGCCCGTTTTTGCCGTCGCCGTCGTCCTCATCTGGTGTGCCATGGCCCTGCTTGCCGGCCTGGAGGTGCTGGAACCGGATGCCATATACCTGGACAAGATCCTGCAAGCGCCCGGCAGCGGCGCGTTGCTCGGTCACGATGACCTTGGCCGTTCCGTGGCCAGCCGTCTGGTCAGTGGCGCGCGGACCTCGCTGATTGTAGCCCTCTCGGTCGTTGTATTCTCCGCACTGCTGGGCACGGCCATCGGCATGACCAGCGCCTGGCTCGGTGGCGGCTGGGATCGGTGTACGGTGATCCTGATCGATATCTTCATGGCCTTTCCCGGCCTGCTGCTGGCGATTGCGCTGGCCGGCATCCTCGGTCCCGGGATCTCCAATGCCATCATTGCGCTGGCGGTGGTCGGCTGGGTTGGCTTCGCGCGCCTGGCCCGGGCCCAGACCCTGTCGATCAAGGCGCGTGAACATGTTCTGGCGGCGCAGGCGCAAGGTACAAATGCCGGCCGGATATTGTTGCGGCATATCCTGCCGCTGATCCTGGCGCCCTTGATCGTGCAGGCGACCTTCGACTTTGCCGGCGCCGTGATTGCCGAGGCGACGCTGTCTTTCCTGGGACTGGGTGTGCAGCCGCCGGCGGCCTCCTGGGGCAGTATGATCCGTGACGGCGTGCGTTACATGCTGGCGGCGCCGCACATGGTGCTGGCGCCCGGCATGGCCATCTTCATGGTCGTGCTCGCTATCAATATACTGGGTGACTGGCTCCGGGATCGGCTCGATGTGCGCGGCCAGTTGCGGCCGGGGAAGCAACTGTCGCTGACGGTTTGATCTAACAGCCGGGCGGTCATTGACGGTATGATCCGGGATCATCCTGAATCGCGGAGACCATCGATGTCTTTGGGCCCCATCATGCTGGACCTGCGCGGTCCGGCACTTGAAGCAGACGAGGCGGAATTGCTGCGTCATCCGCTGGTCGGGGGCGTCATTTTGTTCGCGCGCAATTACGTATCTGCTGAACAACTGCAGGAACTCACCACCCGGATCCACGACATTCGCCACCCCAGTCTGCTGATTGCCGTGGATCATGAGGGTGGCCGGGTACAGCGTTTTCGCGAAGGCTTTACTCATCTGCCGCCATGTCACCTGATCGGTGATTGCTTCGACGAGGACGAGACGCACGGTCTGCAACTGGCCGAGGAGGCGGGCTGGCTGATGGCCTCGGAATTGCGGGCGGTCGGTGTGGATTTCAGCTTTGCCCCGGTCCTGGACCTGTATAAATCGATCAGTGAAGTGATTGGCGATCGTGCCTTTCATTCAGAACCGGAGAAAGTCGCCATACTTGCGCGGCGCTACATGCAGGGTATGAACAAGGCCGGCATGGCCGCGGTGGGTAAACACTTTCCCGGCCATGGCTCGGTGCGGGAGGATTCGCACGTCGCGATACCTGTGGACCGCCGCCGTTATGAAGACCTGCTGATGGAAGATATGATCAGCTTCCAGCGTTTGATCAATGCTGGATTGGCTGCGATCATGCCGGCGCATGTGATCTATCCCGAGATCGATGACAAACCCGCCGGATTTTCAGAGATCTGGTTGAAACGGATCCTGCGCCGGCAACTGGATTTCAAGGGCACCATCTTCAGCGATGACATCAGCATGGCCGGCGCCGAGGTGGCCGGTGACTTTCTGGATCGTACGCGGCTGGCGCTCAGTGCCGGTTGCGATATGGTGCTGATCTGTAACCGGCAGGAGGAAGCCGCCCGGGTCCTGCGTAATCTGGATCACCGGCCCGATCCGACCTGCAGCGCGCGCCTGATGCGCATGCATGGCCGTGGCAATACCGGTCTGGCTGACTTGCGGGCCGGGGAGGACTGGCAACGCGTGGCCGCCAGGATTACGGCCATGGATGTGACACCGGAACTAAATCTTGGTGACGATACGGTCTAGCGGATTCTGAATACATATATGAAATTACTGTTGCCGATTATATTGCTGCTCGGACTTTTCCCGGCCATGTCCGGAGCCGCCGGTGCCGGTCAGGACTGCCGAGAATTCATCATCGATGATTCACCGGCAAACATCCCTTCACGTTATACCGACGCCCTGCTGTGGAAGATCACGCGGCCGGACCTGCCACCGAGTTATATCTTCGGGACCATCCATGTCTCCGACCCACGCGTCCTGAGTATCCCCGAACCGGTGATCGCGGCTATACGGCAGTCCAGCAGTTTTGCCATGGAGGCTATACCGGAGGCCGGTGAATTGCTGGCCCTGCAGCAGTTGATGTTTTATTCGGATGGCTCGCGGCTCAGTGACTGGCTGGACGAGTACCAATACCGGCAGGCGGTCGAAATACTGAACAACTACAACATGTCGGACGAATTGATCATCCGGCTGAAGCCCTGGGCCGCCTACCTGACCATGAATTACCCGGTCAATAACAACCTGCCGCTGGATCTGCTGTTGCTGGAGATGGCGAGACAGCGGGAGATGAACATCATCGGGCTGGAGACTATCTCCGAGCAATTATCCGCCTTCACTGGCCTGGCGCACGAGGAACAAATCCGTATCCTGCTTGATACCCTGTGCAACTATGACCTGGTGTTGCACGGTTTCGAGGAAATGATAGCGTTATACCTGAAACGCGATTTGAAGGGCCTGTATGCCTTCAGTCACAGGCATTCCTTCCCGGATGACGATGTTTATGATCGCCTGTTGAAGAAACTGCTGATCGATCGCAACCACACCATGGTCAGGCGGCTGGATGAATTGTTACAGACAGGTGGCGCATTCGTGGCCATCGGTGCACTGCACCTGTCCGGACAGGAAGGTGTACTGGCCCTGTTGAACCGTGCGGGCTACGGGATTGAAGCCCTCTACTGACATTGATTGAAGCATAAACCGTAAAACCTAACCGGCGTGGAGTCGTATGGAAATCAACAAAATCTTTGAAAGTCTAATGAGCTATCTTGGCAGTGAATCCTGGACGATCCAGGTATTTGCCGTCGTTTTCGTGACCCTGGTGGCCGCGTTCATACAGAAGCTGGTGTTCGCGAAGCTGTTTACCACCCTGAAGCGGACCTGGACCTTTTGGGACCACGCCATGGTCAGCGCCATGTCCCGGCCGTTGCATGTGCTGATCTGGATACTCGGCCTCAGTTTCGCCGCCGAGATTGTACAGCTTAAAACCGATGCCGTGATTTTCGGCGCTATCGACCCGATACGCGATATCGGTATCATCATCATGGTTGCCTGGTTCCTGGTGCGGTTCATCAGGGACGCCGAGCGCAATATCCTCAAGGCACGTATCGAGCAGGGTGAACCGTTTGATCGGACCACGGCCGATGCCATCGCCAAGCTCTTGCGGATTTCCGTGATCATTACCGCCGTGCTGATCATCATGCAGTACATGGGTTACAGCATCTCCGGCGTGCTGGCCTTCGGCGGTATCGGCGGTATCGCAATCGGTTTTGCCGCCAAGGACCTGCTGGCCAACTTCTTCGGCGGCCTGATGATCTACCTGGACCGCCCTTTCAATGTCGGCGACTGGATCCGTTCGCCGGATCGCGACATCGAAGGCATTGTCGAACGGATCGGCTGGCGCCTGACCACCATCCGCACCTTTGACAAGCGGCCCTTGTATGTTCCGAATGCCATATTCACCAGTATCGCCGTCGAAAATCCCAGTCGCATGAAAAATCGCCGCATCTACGAGAC
>JBFGPT010000020.1:0-10351 GCA_041564575.1 Gammaproteobacteria bacterium
ACTGGCGCTGGAACGCCACGATTGCGCTGGCGATCAAGCGGTTTCATAACGGCGCAAAAACCCCGCCGGTGTTCCAGCGCTCCGATGCCGAGGACCTGATGGCGTTGATCTTTCCGGATCAACTGGCCTGCCAGGAAAACCTGGCCGGGGACCGCGAGGTCCCGGATCATCCACTGGTGCAACAGACCGTCGATGACTGCCTGCACGACATCATGGACATCGACACGTTGGAACAGATCCTGGCACAGGTGCAGGCGGACCGTATCGAGATCCTGTGTCGAGACCTGGCCGCCCCGTCACCGCTGGCTGGTGAGATACTGAACGCCCGCCCCTATGCCTTCCTTGACGATGCCCCGGCGGAAGAACGCCGCACCCGGGGTATCAGTACGCGCGACAGTCTCGACCCGCTGGAAGCGGCGCGGTCCGGGCAACTGGACCCGGCAGCCATCGAGCATGTGCGGCAACAGGCCTGGCCGGAATTCAATACTGAAGACGAATTGCACGATGCCCTGTACCAACTGGGTTTTGTTCTGGATGCAGAATTCGATGCGGACCAACGGTCGCGCATTCAGCGCCTGCTGGACGATCTTATCGGGCAACGCCGTGTGACCGCCCTGCGCCTGGACGATGTGGATTACTGGGTATGCGCCGAGCGCTTGCAACAGTTCCTGTACGCATGGCCGCAGGCAGAAATGCTGCATCCCATCGACGCCATTGAAGACCCGGACGCGGCACGGCCGGACCCGGAGCAGGCCCGGCGTGAACTGTTGCGTTCCAGGTTGTCCGCATTGGCCCTGGTCAGCGAGCAGCGCCTGGCGGCGGACATGCAGGTGACGGACGCGTCGCTGCACGGCCTGCTGGCCGCGCTGGAACAGGAAGGCTTTGTCATGCGAGTTCCCCGGGAGGGCCAGGTCTTCTGGTGTGAACGCGGCCTGCTGGCGCGTATCCACCGCTATGGCATGAGCGCGCGACGGCAACAGGTCAAACCCGTCGATGCGACACGTTACATGCAGTTTCTGTTCGAATGGCAGGGACTCGGTGACCGCCGCCGTGGCCAGGCAGCGCTGATCGCCGCGCTGGAATCTCTGGAAGGCTTTCCCTGCCCGGCCGGTACCTGGGAAACCGATATCCTGCCGTCCCGGCTGGACGGTTTCTTCGGTCATGACCTGGATGCCCTGTGCACCAGCGGTCAATTCATGTGGCTGCGCATCCCGGGCAAAAAATCACGACACGCGGCGGACTCCACTATCAACAGCAAGTCCGGCATGCTGAAAAACACGCCGGTGTGCCTGCTGCCGCGCAGTCATGCCGCCTGCTGGCAATCGCTGGCGGCGAATCAACAAGCCACCGGTTTACAGCTCTCCGCCAACGCCACCCGTATACTCGAATGTTTAAAACAATCCGGGGCATCGTTTTTCCTCGACCTGGTTCAGGCCAGCGGCCTGTTGCGGACCCAGACTGAAGAGGCCCTGGCGGAACTCGCAGCCTGCGGCCTGGTGACCTCGGATAACTTTGCCGGGCTGCGCGCCCTGATCACTCCGGTCAGCCAACGGCCCGGTTACAGCAACCGGCGCCGTCACCGTGCGCGCGGACCGGGCATCGATGCCGCCGGGCGCTGGTCCACTATCGACACCGGCGCCGCTGATCGTTCACAGACCGATAGCGATATCCTGGAACATATCGCGCGGGTCCTATTAAGGCGTTACGGCGTGGTTTTTTACCAGGTGCTCGCGCGTGAAACGCTGGTGCCGCCCTGGCGGGATTTACTTTATATGTTCCGGCGCCTGGAGGCGCGTGGCGAGATCCGGGGCGACCGTTTTGTCGCCGGTTTCAGTGGTGAGCAATTTGCCTTGCCCGAGGCCGCGGGATTACTGGGCAAAACCATACAGGCCAGGGACGAGATCATCACCCTCTCCGCCTGTGATCCCCTGAATCTCGCCGGCATTATTACCCCCGGTGAGCGCATCGCGGCGCTGTCCCGGACCCGCCTGGCTTACCGGAATGGTTGCCTTATCGCCAGGCAGTCGCGTGATCAATTCGACGTCTTTGGTCAACTCAGCGACCGGGAGGCGTGGCAGGTCAGAAACGAGTTAACGCGCAAGAAACGCCCGCTGTCTTACCTGAACCCGGTTCCGGGACGTCAACACTGAACCCTCCGTCACCGGAACCTGTCCCGGTTAAGCTGTAATCGGATCAGTGAATGAGTGACTTCAGATCCGCAATGACCTCGTCGGAATGTGTCTCCGGCGAAACATCGCGATAGATCTTCGCCAGCTTGCCCCGGGTATCGATAATAAATGAATGCCGTTTGGCGATCTTTACCGGGCCCAGCGACCACAATGAACCATACTGTTTCGCAACCTCGCCGCCGGCATCGGACAGCAGCGGGAACGGCAGGCCGTATTTTTCCGCGAACTTGGCATGGCTCTCGGCATCGTCGAGGCTGACGCCCAGCACCTGGGCATTCAGTTCCTGTAACTGCAGGATGTCATCGCGGAAATTGCAGGCCTCTTTGGTGCAACCCGGCGTATCGTCCTTGGGGTAAAAATACAGTACCACCCATTTACCCTGGTAGTCTGCAAGTTGATGTGTCTTGCCGTATTGATCAACGAGGTTGAACCCGGGAGCGGGATCCCCGACATTGATCTCGGCGGTTGCCGCTCTGGAGAAAAAGATCATAACCGTAACGATGATAAAGAAAAACAGGGTCTTGTTTAAGTCTTGAATGATCACGCGTGTCTCCGGAATCCAAAATAAATGTCATATAAATGTCTGTAAATCATGACGAAAGCGCACTGGTGATTCGAACAAGCCTCCTGGTCCGTGTCTTAAACTGCGCATATACAGGGCATGAATTGCCGTGATTGTCACAATCTACGCGACATTCGACGTGATGTCAGTCACAATAGTTTCGGGGAAATGTCTGTTGCTCAATTCTGGCACGGGCATTGCTATTTTGTCTCCTGATACAATTACAAATGCGGAGATATTGATGACTGACAAGACACCTGAAGGTGGCAAGGCACTCAGCCTGCTCGGCTGGATCATGGGTCTTCTGGCCTTGCTGTTTTTCCTGATTTTTCACTATGCCGGGGACCAGGTCGGAAACTATTATTACCTGGGCGCGTTTTTCACCTCGCTCAATGTGTCCGTGTTGTGCCTGTGTTTCAGCCAGGTATATCAACTACTGGCGCGGATCCACGAGGAACTGCAAAAAAGGTAACAGGCACCCCGGCCATGGAATCGGCAGACACGAAAACCGCAACAGCGGGCGGACATATCTGCCCGCATCAATTGTGGTTTTGTGTGTTTCAATCCTGGGCTACCGCGAGCCTGGACTCCCGTTTACGTTCATGTTCCTTCATGAATTTCTTGCGCACCCGGATAGAACCGGGTGTCACCTCGAGCAACTCATCGTCATCGATAAATTCCAGCGCCTGTTCCAGGCTCATACGTAGCGGCGGGGTCAATAAGATATTTTCATCCGAACCGGCAGCGCGGATATTGGTCAGTTGCTTGGCCTTCAGGGGATTGACTGTAAGGTCATTGCCGCGCGAGTGGATTCCGACCACCATACCCTCATAGACCTCGTCTCCGGGTCCGATCATCAGTTTGCCGCGTTCCTGCAGGTTAAACAGGGCATAACCCAGGGCCTTGCCCTGTAACATGGAAACCAGTACGCCATTGACACGTTGGCCGATGGTCTCGTTAACGAGTGGGCCATAATGATCAAAGACGTTATACATAAGACCGGTACCTGAAGTCAGGGTGAGGAATTCCGTTCTGAAGCCGATCAGTCCCCGCGCCGGTATGAGGTAATCCAGGCGCACTCGGCCCCTGCCGTCCATCAGCATGTGTTTCAGTTCACCGCGCCGTTGTCCCAGCTTTTCCATGATGGCGCCCTGGTGTTGTTCCTCGATATCCACCGTCAACTGTTCATAGGGCTCCTGACGAATACCGTCAATTTCCCGGATGATCACCTGTGGCCGTCCGACGGCAAGTTCATAACCCTCGCGGCGCATGTTCTCGATCAGTATCGACAGATGTAACTCGCCCCGGCCAGAAACCTTGAATTGATCGGCGGAAGCGGCCTGCTTCACGCGCAGCGAAACATTGTGCTTGATCTCCTGTTGCAGGCGCTCGCGCAGGTTACGGCTGGTGACGAACTTGCCTTCGCGACCGGCGAATGGCGAGGTATTCGGCTGGAAGATCATGCTGATGGTCGGTTCATCGACCGTCAGCGGCGGCAGTTGTTCGAGGTGGTTGGGATCGCAGACGGTGTCCGAGATGGATAGAGGGTCGATCCCGGTAACGGCCACGATGTCCCCGGCGCCGGCCGCAGTGGTTTCGACGCGCTCCAATCCATTAAACCCGAAGATCTGCAGGACGCGCCCCCGGCGTGATGCGCCTTCGCGATCGATGATCGCAACCGGCGTATTCGCGCTTATTCGGCCACGCTTGATACGCCCGATGCCAATCACGCCCTGAAAACTGTTGTAGTCAAGCGTCGAGATTTGCATCTGGAAAGCCCCTTCTGTATCAACGTCCGGCGGCGGCACATGGTCGATAATCGTTTCAAACAGCGGTGTCATATCACCGCCCCGGACCTTGTCATCGAGGCTGGCGAAACCCTGTATCGCCGAGGCATAGACCACGGGAAAATCCAGCTGTTCATCGGTCGCGCCGAGCTGGTCAAACAGCTCGAAGGTCTGGTCCAGCACCCAGTGTGGCCGGGCACCGTCGCGGTCGATTTTGTTGATCACAACAATAGGCTTAAAACCCATGGCAAAGGCCTTTTGCGTAACGAACCGCGTCTGCGGCATCGGTCCCTCTACTGCGTCGACCAGCAATAACACCGAATCCACCATCGACAATACGCGCTCGACCTCGCCGCCGAAATCGGCATGCCCCGGGGTATCAACGATATTGATATGATAATCCTGCCAGTTTATGGCCGTGTTCTTGGACAGGATGGTGATGCCGCGCTCTTTCTCCAGGTCATTGGAATCCATGACCCGCTCATACGGCAGCTTGCGCGTATCCAGCGTGCCCGACTGTTTCAACAACTCGTCCACCAGCGTGGTCTTGCCGTGATCGACGTGGGCGATGATGGCGATGTTTCTGAGTTTGGCCTGCACGATCTACACCTGATAAAAAAAGGCGGCTATTATAACCGTAAGGGGGAAAATAACGATTGAAAATTATCTATTATTTTCAATTAGTTGCATAATATCACCCGGATTATCAACAATTTAGGGATCGCAAACTCGATGTCATTGCTCGAAGACCTGAAAAAACAGGCGGATCAGAAAAAAACCTCACCCCCGGCCGCGGGGCAGGCATCACGATCGACACAGGATCGCAACGTGCTGGTCCTGGCGCCCAAGTTCAATCTGGTCAGGAAATATATGAAGGAACTGGCCGACAATCTCAACCTCATTAACCCGGACGAGAAATTCGATTTCAGCCTGACCCGCAGGGTAGCATTGAAGGGATTCGTGAAACGTAATTTCCGGCTCGAGATAGTCAAGGATAGCAAGGTCAGCGAATGCGTGTTCCGTTACGATCTGGTGCAGGACCGCGAGATCCGGAAACTGGTTGACAATATTCCCGAGGCTGAACTGGCCAAAAAAGTAATGACCGAGAGAGGCGTTGTCTACACCAGCAAGGTTCTGGGTCGCAGCATGCAACTGAACATCAAACCAAAGATCACCTCTAGCTTTGCCTTCAGTGTTGACATACAGAAATGCGCCATCGTGCTGAAGATAAAAAACTTTAATGGCACGTGGGACCAGATCATTCATTACGCACCCAACAAGGTAACCGAAAAACTGCTGGATGAACTGGGCAAATATATACTGAATCAGCCGAATAATTTCATGGCCATGTCGGGAAACAAGCTGTCTGATTCAATGCGGGGCAGGTTACAGGCCAGGTTGAAGACCGATGACCGGGGCAGCAAGGCCCGTCCCGCGTCGGCACCGGAAGCTAAAAAAACATCGGGCCTGTTTGGAATATTCGGCAAGAAACAGGAATGATGCTGACACCCTGAAACCTGGCCAGGCGTTTTGTCCTCATCGACAAATCTGTTATCCACTACATGATTCACGCCGTTGCCAGGATCACCGTATTGCTGGAACGGTTCCGGATCAGTTTTCAGGTACTACTATTTGGACAACTCCAGGTAATCCATGAGCACCCGGTAGGTAAATCCCCATAACGGTGTATTACCAACCATGATATAGGGGAAATCACGGTCGGCGTAGCCCGGGGCAATCCTGCCGATCCTGTGGTTGTGCTGATCGTGTACATGCTTTAATTCCAGCCACCTGGTCTCGGTAATCTCGGTCATATCCGGCGACAAAACCACCGGCGACGGGATTTCCCACAAAAAGGGGGCGACGATAACCGGAGTATTGTGCTTGCGGCCAGCATGCGACAGGGGCAAGGATTGTTTGAAATATTCCGACGTCAGCAGGCATCCGCATTCTTCCTCTACTTCGCGGCGACAGGTCTCCAGGAGATCGCCGTCGGAATCATCGATGCGTCCACCCGGGAAAGCCCAGTGACCCGACCAGGGATCTACGGGATTTTCTGCCCTGCGCACCAGGAGAATCGAGGGTATTTCCCTGGTCACAACCAGGGCTACTGCGGCGGTTGGAGTATCTGGCGCTGTATCCCGTTTCACATGATTACTCTATCCAAATACGCCTGGAATGAGTAGTCAATATTACCGGGGTTTATCAGGCTGCCGACTTCTTTTGCATGGCTTTGGCCGGCGCATCGTGATTTGCGGGGCTGTTCAGGACGCACAGGTTGCGGCCGTTTTCCTTGGCCTGGTAAAGGGCCGCGTCCGCCTTGGCCAGGTAATCGCACCAGGTTTCAGAAATCTCGTTAGCGGCGTCAATACTCATGATGCCACTGCTGACCGTAATTCGACCAACAGGACTTTTCTCGTGCCGTATTGCCATATCCTCTATATTGGCATGCAGGCGTTGTACCATGGAATACGCGCCCTTTTCCGCCGTTTCCTGCAACAGCAGTAGAAACTCTTCACCGCCAAATCGATAGAGCCGATCTGATTTCCTGATGGTCTGCTTGATACAATTGACTATCTGCTTCAGCACCAGGTCACCTGACTTGTGGCCGTAGCGATCATTATATTTTTTGAAATAATCCACATCGATAAGCGCAATACTGTAGCTGCGCTGGTAACGCATTGCGGCATCATGCGTGTAATTGAGATCGACTTCCATCGCGCGACGATTGCCGATCTTCAGAAGATAATCTTCGAGTGACATGGCGTGCAGCCTGTCGTTTGCCTCGGTCAGTTTGACGGTACGCTCCCTGACTTCCCGTTCAATGATATCGATTTGACGGTCGACGATACGTTGATGATTTTGCACGAGGTCAGAATAGGTAACGATACCGGTCATGCGGCCCTCGCCGTTGACTACAGGCAGGTGACGAATGTTCCTCGATTTCAGCAACACCATGGCATCAAAGAGACTGGTATCTTCACTTATCGAGATCACAGGCGTGCTGACAACGTCTTTCAGCATCAGTTTGCGATGACTCTCCTCCCTGTAATAATCCACGAAAACCCTGACGACGTCCCTTTCCGTGACGATGCCGAGCGGAATGTCGTTTTCCACGACGACGATACAAGAGTAGTGATTATTGCGCATGCTGGTAGCCAGCTCCAGCGGGTCGGCGTCCATACCGCAAGTCACTGCCTGCCTGTTCATCAACTCACGGATTGCTATCTCTTTCAATTGTCGTGCTCCACCTGTTTATTTTTCGAAGAAGACAGGACGAATTTCGCCTCTACAGGTCCAGTTTATCGACGCAATCAAGGGAAATCTTAAGGGAAAAAACGCATCACAGCCGGCCTCATCCTCACCCGTTTGGGTGAAGTTGGCGCAAAACAGAGAGGGATTGAGCCTGACCGCCGCGGGCCGGATTTTACTTCAGCCCAAGTACATCCTGCATGTCGAAAAGGCCCCGATCCCTGCCCGCCAGCCATTGGGCGGCCCGCACGGCGCCACTGGCGAAGGTTTTCCGGGAGGTGGCCTTGTGTGTGATCTCCACGCGTTCTCCGGTCGTTGCAAACATGACGGTATGCTCACCGACGATGTCGCCGGCCCGAATGGTCTCAAAACCGATGGTCTGGCGGTCCCGGGCGCCGGTGACCCCCTCGCGGCCATACACGGCGCAGTCGGCCAGATCGCGGCCTAGTGTTTTCGCGACGATCTCGCCCATGCGTAACGATGTTCCGGAAGGCGCATCCTTTTTTTCGCGGTGATGGGCCTCGATAATCTCGATATCCGCATCCTCGCCCACGACTCGTGCGGCCAGCTCCAGCAATTTAAAACAAAGATTGACGCCGATACTCATGTTCGGGGCAAAGACGATGCCGATATCGATTGCGGCCTGTTGAATTTCCTGTTTCTGATCCTCCGACAACCCGGTGGTGCCGATCACCATTTTCCTGCCGGCGGCATGACACCGGGCCAGGTTACCGGACACCGAGGTCGCCAGGGTGAAATCAATCAGCACATCGAAATTTTCGGCCAGCGCGCTGATATCATCGCTGATCACAACACCGAGTTTTCCAATCCCGGCCTGTTCACCGGCATCCACACCCAGCATCGGTGAGCCGGGGTACTCGATCGCGGCCGTGACCTCGGCACCATCGGTTTCCTTGCACACTTCGAGGATGGTCCGGCCCATGCGCCCGGCCGCGCCACACACCGCTATTCTGACTGACATGCTGATTTATCCCGGTCTTGGAAAATTGAGGGAAGGATTATACATAAAATTAACAGTCTGCCGGGGCAGTGCACGGGTGACATTAAAAAACCGGGACAAGCCCGGTTTTTTATCTGAATGCCGTGTCTGGAACGTTTCAGGACTGGCCTGTTCTACGCCTCAGAAAACCGAGTCCCAGCAGGGACAGGCCCAGCAGTGACAGCGTCGCAGGTTCGGCAACATCGTACGACCCCTCGATGGTATCGTTGCCGCAGGTCATGGCCCAGTGCAGGGCGATCTCGCCGGTATCCATCATGCTGGTGCCACCGATGTCGAAGACCATGGTGACCCGGTCACTGTCGGAGGTAAACACACCTGTCGAGACCAGGTTCTGAGTGGTCTTCATGGCATCCCTGACCGCCACTTCCTGGCCGTTGCGGTAAAAACCCCCGGATATGAAATCGTCCGTCATCAGGGCATTGTCGCTGTTGCTGGCGCCCGTCAGCTGGTAGAGGCTGCCGGATCCGGTATCCGCGAAACGGTTATCCAGGGCAAAGCCGTATTCCCAGAGCGTACCGTTGCCGCTGTAATCGGCGGTGTAGGGAGCCGAACCGTAAGGGTTCCAGCCACTGGACAGGAACAGGTCACCATAACCGATCCCGGTGCCATAGGTCAGGTCCGTTCCCGGACCCCAGCCAAACAGGCCCTCGTCGGCCTTGCCGGCAAAGTTTGTGAAGATATCCACCTTCAGCAGGCTGCCATTGAGTTCGAGATCGATGCCGAAGATCTGGAAATCACTCGTGCTGCCTATCACGTCACCCGAATAGGGGGTGGTGCCACGGGCGCCGATATAACCGTCGGCGATGTCGTATGGCATCGCCTGGGCGGCGCCAATGGCCGTCATGAGGATGAAAAAAAGCGAAATTCTTGTTTTTATCAGTAACATACCAACCTGCCCAGCTGAAATCATGATTCTTGAACTTTAATTCAGCAATAGTTGTGCCAGATATTTTTATTTTTATTTATCAATAAGTTGCAAATTTCTCCGACGGCTGATTTGATGAAGTTGTCAACTTTTTCGACAGGCACAGGGCCGCAGGCAGCTGCGATCACTCATGGGAGAATGATTATTTTTATATAAATACAATGAGTTGAGAATATATGGAGGGCCCGGTTCAGTGTCGGGCTGCTACGACAGGTGTTTTTTATGAAATTGTAAAGAATTTCGAAAACCGGGTGTTTGGCGGAAAAATTTCTGGCCGTTAACCATCATTCTGTGATCGTGTTTGCTAAATTAATGGTGCCGTTGCGCTCGACCATGGCGTGACAGCGGTTTTGCTGCAGTTCAACTGGTCATGTTGTCGAAGAATTTCTTGACACCGTCGAGCCAGGAGCTGGCCTGGGGACTGTGTTTTTTACCACCGGATTGCATCGACTCCTCGAATTCCCTGAGCAATTCCTTCTGGCGGCCGGACAGCTTGACCGGCGTCTCGACCACGGCGCGGCACAGCAGATCGCCTCGGGAAGCCGAGCGGATGGTGCGCACGCCCTTGCCCCGCAGGCGGAACAGCTTGCCGCTTTGCGTCTCGGCCGGGACCCG
>JBFGPT010000021.1:0-10193 GCA_041564575.1 Gammaproteobacteria bacterium
AACCGGATTTCCCGCCAGATACTCCAGGAAAAAGGCCGCGAGGCCACGCCCGAGGAGCTGGCGGAAAAAATGGAGATGCCGGAAGAAAAGGTGCGTAAGGTCTTGAAGATTGCAAAGGAACCGATCTCCATGGAAACGCCCATTGGCGATGATGAAGATTCACACCTGGGTGACTTTATCGAGGATCAGAATATTGAATCACCGGTGGATTTCGCCGGGTTTGAAGGACTGCGGCAATCCACCATGGAAGCGCTGGAAGGACTCACACCACGCGAAGCCAAGGTGCTGAGGATGCGTTTCGGTATCGACATGAATACTGATCACACCCTTGAGGAAGTCGGTAAGCAGTTTGATGTCACCCGTGAACGCATTCGCCAGATCGAGGCCAAGGCCCTGCGTAAGCTGCGTCATCCTTCGCGTTCAGAACAGCTGCGTACGTTTCTCGATCAGTAAATGATTAGTACGCCGCTCCGGCGTCTTCTATTACAATTTCTTTTCGATAATAGCTATTAGCTATTCGGGCCTGTAGCGGGGTGGCGTAGCCACAAGGTGGAGCAGTTGCAGTCGACAGGCTGCCGGAAATCAAACGCAACTGGATTGTAGCTGAACATTTTTTATTGGGCCTGTAGCTCAGTTGGTTAGAGCAGTGGACTCATAATCCATTGGTCGTAGGTTCAAGTCCTACCGGGCCCACCAAATTTCCTTGCTATAAACATCGAGTTTTCCATCCCTGGCATTGATCCAGTCACAACATCCCTGTTGTGCCGCTCAGCGGGGAAAAGACATGTTAGATGTCTTTTCCTGACCCGCTTCGCCCTACCGGGCCCACCAAATTTCCTTGCTATAAACATCGAGTTTTCCATCCCTGGCATTGATCCAGTCACAATATCCCTGTTGTGCCGCTCGGCGGGAATGTAGCCCTGACTTAATACAGGACCAGTTGCCGGACGACCTCGGTGTGCGCCAGCACCTCGGTGATCTCCGCCTTGATGCTCTCGCGGGTCTGGTCCCGGAGCGACGGATCATCGCGGGTCAGTACGATCACCGTGGCGGGATGCACGAACAGGTCCTTCATGTGATAACACTCGGGCGGCGCCTCGGGCAGTTTGCCGTCGTGGTGGTAATCCTTTTCCAGGGCATCATGCGAGATCTCACCCAGCAGGTCTTTGAGTTCCAGTGATTTGTGCAGGTAATCCTCACACTGCACGAGCCTGAACCTTGCCCAGTCCAGCACCTCCTCGGACAAGGCAATCAAGCGCTGCGCCTGCATATCGATAGGCTCGCGTGACTGTTTTTCATTAACGAGATCGACCAGCTTGCTGGCCTCGAATTCATAGCTGGCCAGGGTGACCGCCACCTTTTCCATGTGCTTGCGTTCCTGCGCTGTCTGGATTTCCTTTTTTTCCACGTTGCCGATGTCTGATTCCTTCATCGTAGTGCTGCCGTTCACGTTCAATGCCAGCAGGCATGATGCGCACAGGCAAACAAGTCGATAATACGTCGTGTTCATTGGTCTTGCTTTCTCTCCCGGCCGGTATCATTGTGCCGGCCATCCTGTAATTGTGTGTCGCTGAAAAGTCCGCCACTGCCCTCGATGGTATTCCTGATCACGCAAGCCGACTGATTAACCAGCAGAAATACTGTCAGTACGGTCAGCGACAGGGTTCTGGCTTGCATTTTCCAGTGGCCACTCACTAGACTGTCACTGACTGCCAATGGTTCCAGAACATACGCATCGGAGGTACCTGCATGAATGAGGATCATATTATAGCGGCCATTCTCACTGCCGGCCTGGTCGCGAAGAACCGCGAGGACGAATTTCAGCCAAAGGATGTCATCACCCTGTATGAAATGACCTTGTCCGAATTGATTGCTTCCGGGCGGCCCGGACACAAAGCTGACTAGGTTTCGCGGTCAGCCGCCCGCAACCATGGCGCCGACAATCGCAATACCAATATAGATGCCGAGCGGGATATCCGTCAGCGAGTCCATCATTTCATCGCCGAAGCCTTTCTCTGCCTCCGCTGTTTCCACCGGGGCAGGTGCGGGCTCGGCGGATTCCGCCGCCGGCGCCTCCGCCGCGGCCTCTTCCATCATTCCGGCCTCGGCGCCTTCAGAAGCCGCTTCATCGGCCCGGCTGGCCAGGTACTTTTGCAGGTAATCAACTCCGTGGATCTCGAACTTCGCGGCTTCGCGGGATGACATCCTGAAATCCATCATCGCGTTGCGTTTCATCAGACTGTTCATGTCCACCGGCTGATCCCGGTCGATCCAGGACTGGTCCATGCGAAACCCGTATTCATGGGCACGGTCATTCGCCGAACTGCCCCCGATAGGGATCTTGTAGTAGATAAACGCCTGGGTATCATGCGCCAGATCCTCGGCGACAGCGCTGGTGAAATTCAGCAGGGTAAACAGGAATACCGGTAAATACTTGATCATTATCACTCCCCCGGTGCCACTCTATGATGCAGTATCCGGGCTAGATTAGAGGATCAACCTTGCTGTGTAAACAGCGAGCACCGCGATCAAATACGTCAAGAAGAACTAGATTTCGACCGGTTTATCCTGCGTTTCCGACTTCCTCTGTTTCAGGGCCTCTTCGAGTTTGCGCACGAATTCATCCAGCCGTTCCCGAATCTCCGGGACCTTTTCCATGATCTGCTCCTCAATCCTGGAGATTTCCTGCTCAATCACCGGCACCGCATCCTCGAATTTCTCCATGGAATCATCCAGCCCCTTGAGCATCTCGCTGCTGATTTCATCAAGACGGTTAAGTACGATTTCAATATCCTCGTGCTTTTTGAATTGCTTGATAGTCGCCGGATAGTCGATCTTCCAGTGATCCTGTTCGTCAACCAGCAGGGTATCTATCTTGATCGTTTCGGGTTTACCGTCTGCCAGCGTGATCTCGGTCACCACCGTCGAGCGTGTGCCATCAATCACGATCTTGCCGATTTTCCAGCTTGTAATTTCCGGGAGATCCGCTGCGAGATCCGGTTGTGCGGCAACTTCGCTGCTGACAAGCCTGCCCAGGGATTTACCATCCTTTGACCTGACCGCGCTCCAGAATTGCTCCGTGACCTCGGGCGGGGTCAGTTGTTCCTCGCAGGCAACCAGTATGAAGAGCACGGCGGCCGATAACAGAAAATTTTTCATAGGCGGTTCCCGGTAATCTTGTTTTTACGTACCTGCCATTAGAGGTCATGGTCTCGAGACAGGTTCATTCAAAAAAAATCCAGATTGTGAAGTATATCTGATCCCGGCTTTTAACCACCCTCTGTTGCAGGACAACACAAGTCCCGGTGTATGATGTAATCAATTGAAATTTATCAGTTTATAACTATTCCGGACAATCCCTGCAGTACAAACCGACAACCTGCTGACCGGCCTGTCCTGACCTGAATACATGAATTCAGGCACGCCTGTTGCAGGTCTTTCAACCGTAATTGCGCACATTAAGTATCGGTCGAATTGAACCAATCGGGCATCGTAGCAGACTGAATTAATGAAAAACTTTTAATTTGAACCTTAACCGCATGACTGGCAGTGAATTTAAAATTGTTATATTGTTCAACATAACTGTCACCTTGCCGATATAGAGTTATACGTAATACACCGGTAACGGGCTTCTTGCGGTAACAGAGGAAGACAGAATGGCAAGACATGAGGATTATGGTTTTGTCCACAGGCTGATTCTCTCCAGTTTCAGTCTCCTGCTACTTTCACTTTATTTTCCAACCAACATCGTCAAAGCGGAACAGGCGGGCGGGGGCTTTCTGGCCGTACCTGGCCGGCTAGTCGATATTGGCACGCACCGGCTGCATATCAACTGCCAGGGTTACGGTACCCCGGCGATCATCATCGATTCAGGACTCGGCGGATTCTCCCTCGAATGGAGCGACGTACAGAACAGGGTCAAGGCTGACACCATGGTATGTACCTATGATCGTGCCGGTTATGGCTGGAGCGATCCCGGACCGTTTCCCCGCACGACAAGGCAAATCAGCACCGAATTGTCGCTATTGTTGAAGAAGGCCGCCATACCCGGCCCCTATATCCTGGTCGGGCATTCTTTCGGCGGCTACAACATGCGCTATTTCGCCAGTGAACACCCCGACCTTGTCGCCGGCCTGGTACTGGTAGACTCATCCCATCCGGATCAATTTGATCGACTGCCGCGCAAGGAACGGCCCGTGCAGCGAGAATCGAGACCGGGGATCAGTTATCGTATCGTCAGACCAGTCATTCATGAAAATTTTCCCGATACGTACAAACACCTTGCCCATATCCTTGCGCGAACCACCAAGGCACGCTACACGCAACTGAGTGAACTGGACAACATGCAAGACAGCGCCTACGAGGTAAGGGAAAAATCCACCTTCCCGAACGTCCCGCTGGTTGTGGTCAGCCGTGGCAAGCGGGTCTGGCCACACACGCATCATGGTGACAGTCTCGAACATACCTGGAAGGAATTACAGGCGGAACTGACTTACCTGACCAATATGTCTGTTCAGATCGTGGCCAATAACAGTGGTCACTCTGTTCACCTGGACCAGCCGGAACTGGTTTCCTCCGTCATCAGCAAGACCGTGACATCCACCCGGAGGATCGAGGAACGCAGGGTCGCCCGGCTGTATTCCTCCTCTGACGATGGCCAGCCCTATTACCCGCTGAACGACTATTTCGCCATCCCCATGACGGGTGCCCTGCTCGTCAAGGCCAACTACAAGGACCTGCTCTCCTCCCTGCGCTACCTGGATACTTTTAAATAGTATTTCCAGCGTGCGGACTGCCAAGCGCCACCGCCCGGTTCCCGGCGACGTCAATTGATCTGCCGCCATTAGACCTTATAATAGGCGGCCGTTTGACCTGCACATGCGGATACTCCGATGACCGAGACGATTTTCAGTAAAATTATCAAGCGGGAAATTCCCGCTGATATCGTATACGAGGACGATCTTTGTCTGGCTTTCAGGGACGTCAATCCACAGGCACCCGTACACATCCTCGTAATTCCAAAAAAACCCGTCACCATGCTGGCCGACAGCGGCCCTGAAGATGAATCCCTGCTTGGACACCTGCTGCTCACCGCCCGCAAGATTGCCGCCGATGAGGGCCATGGCGATGCCTTTCGCTTGGTGATCAACAACGGCGAAAAAGCCGGTCAGACCGTGTTCCACCTGCATGTGCATATTCTGGCGGGGCGCGGGTTTTCCTGGCCACCAGGCTGACACGACTACGGGATTAAAATGATTATCCAGACCGACGATCTTCGAATTGACAGCATCAAGGCGGTAACGACGCCGGCCGTTGTCATCGAGGAAATTCCGATCACCGACAAGGCGGCAATCACCGTATCCGAATCGCGCAAGGCCATCCAGGATATCCTGCACGGCCGCGACCCGCGCCTGCTGGTGGTCACCGGCCCCTGCTCCATACACGACATCAATGCCGCCAGGGAATATGCCGGCAGACTCTGCAACCTGATGGAAAAATACAGGGATTCCCTGCATGTGGTCATGCGTGTCTACTTCGAGAAGCCCAGAACCACGGTCGGCTGGAAGGGACTGATCAACGATCCGGACCTGGATAATACCTTTCACATCAACAAGGGCCTGCGCCTGGCCCGCCAGCTGTTACTGGAAATCAATGAGTCCGGGATATCCGCCGGCACCGAATACCTGGATCTGATCACACCACAGTACGTATCCGATCTGATCAGCTGGGGCGCGATCGGTGCGCGGACGACTGAAAGCCAGGTTCACCGCGAACTGGCTTCCGGACTGTCCTGCCCGGTCGGATTCAAGAACGCCACGGACGGAACCACCAGGGTCGCCGTCGACGCCATTATGGCCGCCTGCCGTCCACATCATTTCCTGTCACTGAGAAAGGAGGGGACTTCCGCCATTTTCAGCACCCGGGGCAACGAGGATTGTCATGTGATCCTGCGTGGCGGCAGAGAGCCCAATTACGATGCTGAAAGTATCGCCGCGGTTGTCGAACAACTGGAAAAGTCGCAACTGCCGCCGCGCCTGATGGTGGATTTGAGTCATGCCAACAGCATGAAACAGCACAAGATGCAGATCGATGCCGGCGAGGATGTGTGCCGCCAGATTGCCGGTGGCAGCGGGGCCATATTCGGCGTCATGATAGAAAGTCACCTGGTAGAGGGACGCCAGGACGTCGTCGACGTAGACAAACTGGTCTACGGGCAAAGTATCACTGATGCCTGTCTCGGCTGGGAGGATACCGAACAGTTGCTGGCCAGGCTCGCCGAGGCCTCGGCCAGGCGTCTTGACGGCTGACCCCTCAATAGCGCACCCGGCGCGCGAATATCAATACAAACACATAGATCAGCCCTGCCGTCAGGACCATGGTGGCGCCGGATGGCAGATCCGGGCTATAGGAAATGACCAGGCCGCTGATGGTCGCGATCAGGCAGATCAGCACGGCTGCCAGGATCATGGACGAAAACGAACGGGTCAATTGCGCAGCACTTGCCGCGGGCAATATCAACAAGGCCATGACCAGCACCAACCCGACCATCTGGATCATGAGAACGATGCTCAAGGCAATCAGGCACAGCAATAGAATATAGACCAGGTCGACCCTTATGCCGCGTATCTGCGCGAACTCCTCGTCAAAGGCCATGATCAGGAACTGCCGGTAATACACATAGACTACGCAGACCAGCAGTACATCCAGAAGCAGCATCTGCAACAATCCCTGCCTGCTGACCAGCAGGATATTGCCAAACAGGTAACTCATCAGGTCGACATTGTAACCCGGTGACCTGGAGATGAAGACGATGCCGATTGCCATGCCCGCGGACCAGACCGCAGCAATCAGGATATCCTCGTCCTGCTTCCAGTTCAGCTTGACCACGCCGATCAGGATCGCCGCGATCAATGCCGCAGGCACGGCGCCGATCATGGGATCAATGTTCATGAAATAGGCAATGCCCATACCCGCCAGCACGGTATGGGCGATACCCCCGCTGAGAAAGCCAATCCGTTTGACGACAACGTAGGATCCGGCGATACCGCAACCGATGCTCGCCAGCACGCAGGCCAGCAAGGCATTCTGCAGAAAACGGTATTCGATCAGGGCCGTGATAAATTCAGGCATGACCATGTTCATGATGGATCATACTGACATGACCGCCGTACAATTCCTCGACGGTCTTGCCGTCAATGGCCTCGACGTCGTGACAGATCAACGTCTGGTTCAGGCAGGCCACGCGGTGCACATAGCTGGAAATAAAGGCGATATCATGTGACACCACCAGTATAGTCATGTGTGCATTGTATTCCTTGAGCAAGGCAAAGATATCCTCTTCCGCACGCACGTCGATACTGGCCGTCGGTTCATCCAGGACGAGAATCTCTGGCTGGCTGCACAAGGCCCGCGCGATCCAGACCCGTTGCAATTGCCCGCCCGAGAGATTCAGCAGGGGCTGGTTTGCGATGCCGTGCAGACCCATGACATCCATGACCTGATCACCGGCCTGTCTTTGCCTGGCACTGTAACTGCCGAAGTGATCATCGGCATCGATACTGCCCATCAGAACCGTCTCCTTGACGGTAATCGGAAAGGCGCGGTTGAATATCGGATACTGGGGTACATAACCGATTCGCGTACGGGCCTGCTCCGGTGCTTCACCCAGAACGGTGATCCTGCCGGAGTGCGGTTGTAACAGGCCAAGGACAAGCCTGACCAGCGTCGTCTTGCCGCCGGCATTCGGACCTATCAGGCCGATGAACTCTTCCTCACCAATCTTCAGGGAAACATTCTCAAGCACCGGCACCGCACCGTAATCAAAACTGACATTCTCTATGTCGATCACGTAATTCATCTTGTCATGGAGGCTGCCAGCAAGCGGGCCGTTTCTTTCATATTACGGATGTGGTCCCCGGCGAGCGGATCCAGATAGACAACGTTTGCATCGATCTCTTGCGCCACGCGTTTCGCCACCAGTGAGTTGTGCTGAAGCTGGATAAACACCGTGTTGATGCCGTGCTGCCTTGCCTGACTAATCTTTTCGGTCATGGCCCTGGGACCAATCTCCTTGCCCTCGTTTTCCAGGGAAATCTGCGTAAGTCCGTAATGCCTGGAAAAATAACCCCAGGCCGGATGCGACACTATAAAGGCCCTGTTCTCCAGAAATGCGAATAACCCGCGGATATAAATATCCAGTTCAAGTATCTCCGATTCCAGTGCCCGGAAATTTATTTCATACTGATCCGCATTGCCGGGGTCGTGGCCGATCAGTATCGACTTGAACTGCTCAGCCATTTGCAGTGACAACATGGGGTCGGTCCAGATGTGTGGGTCAGGATGATCATGGTGATCGTCCGCGATCATTAACTGCCGGCAGCAATCACCGATGTCCAGATCCGGATTCTGTTCCATCAGAATTTTCAGCCAGCGTGATTCAGAGGCCAGGCCGATGGGCATAAAGATGTCAGTATCCTTAATCGCGCGCAGCTGGCTGGGTCTGGGTTCGTAGGTTTCCGGGTTATCCGTGCTGCTCATCAGCGCGGAGACCTTTGCCTGTTGTCCGGCGACGCGCTGCACCAGGAATTTTTGCGGCGGTATGCTGACCAGGACGGTCAGCGGCGTCTCTCGTGCATATACCGCGGTCGATGCCTGCATCAGTAAAATGAACACAAGCGGTTTGAAAATACGAAAAAATATGAATCTCACCCGCGATCATCTCCGTGATATGCATTGATCACACAGCCCGGTAATTTCTATCGTCATCTTGTCGACGCTGAAATTGACCGTCTTTGCCATGGACCGCAGCTTTTTTGCCATCGTCATGTCGTTCAGTTCGGCGACTGAACTGCATCGCCGGCATATCAGGAACTGGCCGCTGTGACCGCTGTCCGGGTCCCCGCAGCCGAGATAGGCATTCAACGACTCGATCTTGTGGATCAAGCCGACATCCAGCAGAAAATCGAGGGCGCGGTACACGGTCGCCGGTGCCGACCCGGGATGGACCCGTTTCAGGTCATCCAGCAGTTCGTAGGCCTTGACCGGTTCATGGCTGTTCCAGACCATCTCCAGGATCTGCCGGCGCAAGCGGGTAAATCGCTCCCCCCGATCGGCGCAACGCTGCTCTGCACGCCTCAGGGCAGCCTGCATGCAACGTTTGTGGTCATGCGAGTGAAACGGTTTCAGTGCTTGCTGTGATGACATGAATTACATTCTGGCTTGCCCGATTATGTTATGTTATAACATAACTTCTTGAAAATATAAATCAGAGTAACAAGCCGTGCGCAGACGTTTTATCCTGGCCTGCTTATTGTCGCTTCTGGCAGCACAACAGCTGTCGGTCATGCACGAATACACGCACATTGCGTTGCCGCCCGATTCCGGGGAATGCGTCGATTGTGTGGCCCTGCAAAACATCAACGCCAGCCTGACCGGTACGCTGTCGCGAACACCCGCACCGCCCGCCGATCTGCCAGACACCGGCATTGCATGTAGACCAGCCGCCTGCTCACCCGCCCGGCAAAGTCCCATCCGAGCACCTCCCCTCGCCTGACCAGACAACTTGTTATGTTGCTTCGCCGGGTGAAAAGTCATCCGGATTAATGATTCATATGCGGGAGGATTTCCATGAAATCTCAGATTCTGCCAGGCACGTTGATATTTGTGGTCGCGGGTGCCGCACACGCAGAAGAAGTCCATCAACTGGACGATATCACAGTTCATGCACGCCCATATGGCATGCAATCGCTTGGGCATATTGCAACGCCTGTTTCTATCCTGACGGGTGAAGATTTACAAAATAAACAATCAAACAGCATCGGTGAGACTCTTTCACAGGAGCTGGGTGTAACGGCATCGGATTTCGGACAGGGTGCGTCCCGACCGGTCGTCCGCGGTTTGAGTGGTCAGCGTTTACAGGTCATGCAGGATGGCATCAGCTCGATGGATATTTCCTCCATCAGCGCTGATCATAATGTCAGCATATCACCGTTCAATGCAGATCAGATTGAGATACTCAGGGGACCGGCAACGCTGCTTTATGGAAACGGGGCTTCTGCCGGTGTTATTAATATCGTCAATAATCGTATTCCCGAGTTCGCAACCGGGTTCGAGGCCGATCTGGGGTATCGATACAATACAGCTCTTGCCGGTGACGCCTTTGCCGGAAAGATAGGCGGCCACCATGAGCATCT
>JBFGPT010000022.1:0-10075 GCA_041564575.1 Gammaproteobacteria bacterium
CCGGTATCGCGTCGGGAATAGTGATAAAGGCCCTGAGCGCGGCATTCATCACCGCGTTTAAATCCCGTCCCTGCAGGTCCATACTGATGGTTCTGCCGGAGTCAAAGCCGCCAAACAGGGAGGCACGCTTGGCAAAGGCCAACACGTCCGGAAAACCCTGCACCACGGAATTGATCAGGGGCACGAGTTTGTCCGCCTCCTCCGGTTTGCTGGCCTGCGCGCCCATGAAGACCCCGCGGGAAAAGGCCACGAAAAAATAATGCAGGACACCGGGTTCCGCGTCGCCATCCAGGTACGGTCGCATTTTATCGGCGATTACATTACCCATTTCCGCCTCGATCTGGCTGATATTCGCGCCCGGTGGCGGCAGGATAAAGGCAAACACCAGGTTACGGTTGCCCTCGGGCAGATAGTCCGCCTTCGGCAGCAAGCTCCAGGCCAGATACAAGGGCAAGCTGATGAGCAGAACGATCAGTATCAGCCGCCTGAACGCCCCGTCGGTCAAAAACATTATCGTTTTGCTGACCATGCGCCACAGGCCCGCAAACGGATCCCGTTCCGGTTTTGCCGCCAGGGTCAACCGCGCGGCCGTGGGCACTACTGTCACGGCCACAATGAAAGACAGGATAATGGCCGCGGTAATGGCAATGGCGAGATCGGAGAACAACTGGCCGGACTCCTCTCTGAGAAATATCACCGGCAGAAAGATCGCCACGGTGGTCGCGGTCGAGGCCAGCAGCGCTCCCCAGACATCTGTGACGCCCTGCTCCGCCGCTTTATCGATATCTGCGCCCGACTGGCGCAGGCGCACAATGTTTTCCAGCACGATGATAGAGGCATCCAGTACCATACCGACCGCCAGTGCGAGGCCGGCGAGCGAGATCACGTTCAAGGTCCGGCCGGCAAGGTCCATAAACAAGAAACCGGTGATCAGACAGATCGGGATAGACAGTGCAACGATGAGCGTTATCCGCAGGCGCAGCAGGAAGACCCAGAGCACGCACACGGCCAGCAGGATGCCCAGGCCAAGATTGTTGCGTAACATCTCGATCGAATTGTCGATATACACCGTTTCATCATAAACCTGTTCAATGCTCAGTCCGGCACGGGGCAAGGGTCCTGCCTCAAGTTCGGCTACCGCCTGTTTCAGTCCCTGCATGACTTCCAGCACATTGATACCAATCTCGCGTTGCGCGTTAACGGCGATGGAAGGTGACCCGCGTGTGATTACGAAACTGCTCTTGTCGACCAGCCGCTCCTCGACGCGGGCCACATCCCGCAAGTAAATCGGGAAACCATCACGCCAGGTGATGATAAGACCCTCCAGTTCATCGATCTTGTATTTACCCGTATAGCGCAGGCTGTATTCGCGTTTGCCGACATCGGCGAAGCCGGCGGACACGTCCTTGCTGGTTCCCGCCAGGGTGATGACCTCCGGTAACTGAATTCCAAGACTGGCGACCCGGTAGGGATCGTAGGTGATCCGGATCTCGCGTTCCCGGCCACCGTAGATTTCCGATTTCGCCACTCCGGGCACTCGCTCGAAACGCGTTTGTACCACCTCGCGGATAAAATCCTGGTAAGCAGCGATATCCTGTTCGTTGCCGGGTCCGGTCTTGATAATAAACCAGGCAATTGCGCGGGCATCGGCGCCGACTGTACTGATCACGGGCTCATCGGCATCGACCGGGTATTCGGACACCTGGTTGATGCGGTTCAGCACCTCGATCAATGCGCGCCGCATGTCGACACCGACCGCAAAGGTGATATTGATTTCGCCCCGGCCCTGGCTGGCCGTGGCCGTCAGGTCGGTCATGCCCGGCAGGCCGCGCAGGACATCTTCCTGGGGTTCGATGATTTCTGCCTCCACCTCGTTGGGGGCGGCGGCACGCCAGGTCGTGGTGATGGTTATCCCGGGCTCCTCGACCTCGGGTACAAGCTGGATGGGGAGGCGCAGCATGCTCAACACGCCGAATATCAATGCCAGTATCACGCCCACCTTGACGGCGACGGGATTGTCCAGACAAAGCCGGGTCAGTGTCACGTGTTATCCGGCCAGGACTGGATCATGAGTTTCTGACCGGGCCGCAGCCGCTCGTTGCCGCGCACCACGATTTCATCGCCGGGATTGATGCCCTGCTTGATCTCGATATGCGTCTCGTTGGCAATCCCCGTGGAGACCTTGAGCATTTCCGAACGGCCCTCGCCATTGACCCGGTATACCCGGATACCATCGCCACGGATCACCAGGGCATCCCGCGGTACGGCAACCACCGTGCGCGGCGTATCGCTCGGCACCGCAACACGGACGGCATGTCCTACCGTCCAGTCCGGGCCGCTGTATTCGAGTCGTAATTCATACAATCGCGAGAGTTCATCGCCAACCGGTACCACGGTGCGGATGCGGGTGACGATCTCCCGCTGTTCATCACGGACCCGGATTGCATCTCCGGGATTAAACCTGAAGATATTGTAGGCCGGTACGCGCACGCGCACCTCGAGCTTGCCGGTATCGACCAGCCTGACGACATCGTCCCCGGCGTCAACACGCTCTCCCGGGGACTTGTAGCGTTCCACGACTACCCCGGCAAACGGCGCCCGGATCGTGGCCCTGGACAGCTCGTCCATGGCCCGCGCCAACCGCGCCCGGATCACCCGAATCTTGCCCAGTGTCTGGTCCCGGTTCATCTGGATTTCATCGAGGCGATTTTTGGCAGCGTTATTTTGCTGCTCCAGACGTTGCAGGCGCCCCGCTTCCCGCTCATAGAATCCGAGTTCCGCCTCAAGCGGTTCAAGTTCGGCCCGAATTTCGTTGACGCTGAGTTCATAGGTCTTTTTATCGATGGCTGCAATCTCGTCATCCTGCATGAGCCGGTCACCAACCTCGACGACCGACAACAGGCGCCCTTCCACCTCGGCGGCAACCCTGGAATCGAATCGTCCGACGATCGTGCCCGGCGCCCAGGTCGTGGGTGAGATCTCGATCTCGACTGCACGGCCGGTTTGTACCGGCGCCGGAAATTCCTCCTGCGCGGAGGAACTCATGCAGTAGGCAATTGCACACAGAGCGACTAGAATTCTTTTCATCATAGATACCAGCATCGGATCACACAGGCGTACGGTTTGAAAACTGTTACTGCAGATTTAATTTTTCTCTTTCTCATATTGCCATCTGTCGCTGTCTCCGGACCGGAAATGCAGACTTGGCCCCTGGCATTATCCAATGAAGTTCTGCTAAAGCATAGCAAGAATGGTCTGCATATACTTGGAGTCGTGAAACTGGGAATCGTTGCAAAAGAAGGACTTGCGATTTCCGAACTGTCCGGACTGGCATGGGACGATGACGAGGAAATTCTTTATGCCGTTTCCGACAAGGGCTACCTGCTGCACCTGAAACCGGTACTGTCAGAAAACCGGCTGATTGACCTGCAGGTGAAAGACGCCTTTATACTCAAGGACGATTCCGACCTGCCGCTGGCCGGCGATGACATTGACAGCGAAGGTATTGAACTGCTCAGGCACCGTAACGATATCCGGGGCGATACGGAATTACTGATCGCATTTGAACGGAAACCCAGGATAGCCCGCTACCGCCCCGATGGCAGCCTTGCTCAAACATTGTCCATTCCAGGTTTTCTCGGATCAATTCGCAATTACCGCAACATGAATACCACGCTGGAATCCGTTGCCCATGATGCGAAGCATGGCATTATTACAGCACCGGAAAAACTGTCCGAGAATTATTCCGACAATGAATTCCAGATCTTCAACCTTGCAGGTGAAAAGTGGTCGTTTAAAAATTCCGGCGATGCACATGGCGCAATTACGGGCATGACAGCAACCGTTGACGGGAGTATCCTTGTGCTGGAGAGGATATTCTATAATGTGTTTACCGGTCTGCGTTTCTCATTACATCATATCCGGCTTGCGGAGAAGCAAATGTATCACCGCATCGTGATGGACATTGGTCCGGAACACGGTTTCTTCAATGACAACTTCGAGGGCATCACACATTACCGTGATAAACGTTTTTTCATGATAAGCGACGATAACAAACATCCATTACAACGCACCTTGCTGGTATTCTTCTCAATTGATGGCCTGGACACGCCGGCACGGATAGCGCAACCATGATGAAATTCACTCGCCGCCTCAGTCTGCTGATCGTCACCTGCATTTTGTGCATTTCCTGTGTCAGGCTCGACCCCGATATCATCCAGGCGGGCAGCAATGACTACAATATCGCCATGCAAAGCAGTCGCGACGAGCAGATGCTGTTAAACCTGGTGCGGCTGAAATATCGCGATACCCCTTATTTTCTCGAGGCCTCCAGTGTCTCTTCCCAGTTTCGCCTGAGCAGCCAGGCCGGGGCATCGGCAAATTTCCAGTCGCGGCCAATCCGCGACACCATCGGACTTGACGGCAACATATCCTTCGTCGAACAACCCACCATCACCTACGCTCCCCTGCACGGCAACGATTTCGTACAGCGGCTGTTGATTCCCGTCTCGCTGGATACCATTTTTTTACTGGTCAATTCAGGCTGGAGCCTCGAGCGCGTGCTGCGGCTGACCGTCGAGAAGATCAACGGCATATACAACGGCCCCACCGCATCCGGTCCCACCCCGGCTGATGCCCCCATATTCGAAAACTTCCTTGAGGTCGCCACGAAGCTGGAACAACTGAGAAAACTCGACCAGATCCGTTTCGCCTACCGGCAGGATGACGACACCGCCCAGGCCGTGGTGACCTTCAGCAGTGGCGCCGGGGCATCGCCCCTGATAGCTTCCCTGAAAGACATGCTGGGCCTGGATACTGATGCCAGCCAGTTCCGGATGATCGAGGGTAAAACCGATAGCTACCCGCAGGACACCATTGTGATTTCCACCCGCTCCTTGCTGGGCGTGCTCTTTTACCTGTCACATTCCGTCGAGGTGCCGGATGCTGACAAGGCATCGGGGATCGTTACCCGGACGCTGTATCCTGATGATACGGAATTTGACTGGAATGACCTGACGGCGGGCCTGTTCAGGGTACATTCGGCCGGCACTGCCACACAGTATGGCCTGATCCAGACCAGCTACCGCGGTCACCGGTTTTTTATAGACGATCGGGATCAGGACACGAAATCCACCTTCTCACTGCTGACCCAGTTATTCTCCCTGCAAGCGGGCGAAGCCGAGGGCCTGAAACCGGTATTGACCATCCCGGTCGGTCAGTAGGCCGGTCTCAGCCACACTGCCCGGCGCCTCCGGGTATTTCAGGATCTATTCCACCAGGCGCGGCATCAATTCAACCAGGTTGCAGGGCCGGGTCCGGAAATCAAGTTGCTGGCTGATCAGTTCATCCCAGGCCGTGGTACAGGCGCCGGTGGAACCGGGCAAGGTGAAGATGAAAGTCCGGTTGGCGACTCCCGCGAGCGCGCGGGATTGCATCGTTGACGTCCGGATCTGCTCCCAGGAAATGGCGCGGAAACGTTCCCCGAATCCCGGTATCTCCTTGTCCAGCAGTACGCTGATCGCCTCCGGGGTACCGTCGCGACCCGTGATGCCGGTGCCGCCCGTGGTAATAACGGCATTGACCTGCGGTTCCGCGATCCAGGCGGAAACCTGGGCCCGGATAGCATAGATATCATCCTTGACGATTTTTTTATCATACACATGATGTCCCGCCCCGGTGATCCGCTCAGCGAGGCGATTACCGGATTTGTCATTTTCGTCTGTCCGGGTATCAGAGATCGTCAGGACCGCTATCTGCAATGGCTTGAATCTTCTTTCTTTATCATTCATGTTCGTATACCTGCTGCCGGTAAAAACACGGGTTCAGCTACCGGAATAAAAATCCTGTAAACACCGGCAGGGTTTCTTTTCTTCACATATCGAGTGTTGATAGTTTAATTTATCAGGATGGCAAATACATCCGTCAAAGACAGCGCCTTATCAGATACCAGGACGATGCGCCTGGATAAATGGCTGTGGTGCGCCCGATTTTTCAAGACACGGAGCTTGGCGGCCGACGCCATCCGCACCGGCAAGGTGCGCATCGATAATGAACGTTCCAAGCCCGCCAAGATGATCAGCCCGGGAGACGTGCTGAACATACGCCGAAATGCATTTAAATACGAGATCACCATCCTCGAACTTCCCCGTGCCCGGCTGCCGGCGAGCAAGGCGGCCCTGTTGTTCAGCGAGTCCGATGCCAGCGTCCGCGACCGTGAACTGCTGGAGACGCAAATGAAATCCGGTTCGGGGGCGATCCTGCGCAGCCATGGCCGGCCTACCAAGCGTGATCGGCGGGACCTGATGAAGTTCAAGAAAACCGGACATGCAGACGAGGAATAACCGGCATCTATACCCGTCAACCGGCCAGGTGTGCGTTGCGCTCGACAAACCCGCCTTTGTTTTCAATTCTCCAGGCAATGTAGGTCATGCTCACGCTGCGCGATACCATAAACAATGTTAATGCCAGCCACAGGCCGGTGTTTCCCAGCCCCTGCAACAGATACCATCCCGGTAAAAACACACATATGGCTGAAAACAACATGGTATTACGCATCTCGGCAGCACGGGTCGCACCCGTGTAAATCCCGTCCCACATGAAACACCAGGTTGTGATCAGGGGGGCAATGACCAGCCAGGGCAGATCGTGGCGGGCGCTCATCCTGACCGGTTCGATGCCGGTCATGATATTGATGATCAGTTCACCTGCGGTCAGATAGAACAGTGAAAACAGGACGGCAAACAACAGCGACCATCCGCCGGTCGTGCGCACGGATTGCCAGAAGGCCTGGTGATCGCGGGCTCCCACCGATTTGCCGACCAGGGCCTCGGCCGCCATAGCAAATCCATCAAGCGCCAGCGCCATCAGGAGGTAGAAATTCATCAGCACGGTATTGGCCGCCAGTATCACGTCACCCTGAGCAGCACTCTGGTGCGTGAAAAAAGCGAACACGAACAGCAGGCTGATCGTGCGAATGAACAGGTTGCGGTTGACGGACAGCATGCGCCGGATGCTGGACACATCCACAATCATTCCGCTGCGCCAGCGCCCCGGATGCTCAAGTAACACGCCACGTACAAGCCAGACACCGGCCAACAAACCGGCGTACTGGGCGATGACGGTAGCCAGCGCCACGCCATCAACGTCCATGCCGAAGCGCAGGACAAAGACGAGATCCAGGACGATGTTGGTCACATTGATAATGACAGCCAGGATCAGGGTAGCCGTGGCGTTATGCGTGCCCAGCAACCAGCCGGTAATGACCATGTTGAGCAAGACCGCCGGTGCCGCCCAGATTGCCAGGTCAAAGTATTCGCGCGCATAAAACTTGACCTCGCTGCCGCCTTCGAGGATGCCGAGACCCGTGGCGGCGATCACACCCTGCAGGCAAAGCACCGGCAGGGACAGGGCCAGGGACAGGCAGGCCGCCTGGCCCAGGGTGGCCCGCAGCCTGTCCGGGTCCTGCTGTCCCAGGGACTGGGCAACAATGCCGGTGGTGCCCATGCGCAAAAAGGCGAGACCCCAGTAGAGAAAATTGAAAATCACCATCGCCAGGGCGATACCGCCCAGGTACTGGGGTTTCTCCAGGTGCCCGACCACGGCGGTATCGACCATGCCGAGCAGGGCCACGGTGATATTCGAAATCATGATGGGACCGGCGAGTCGCCACAGTCCGCGGTGATCGGTGCCTGTTCGCATACGGGAAGTTAAATATTTCTATTTGCCTGAAGTAAGACCCAGTGGCGCATCCCACGTGCCGTCAAAAAACAGTTCATTCAGATCACTGCGCTGCCGTTCCGACAGTTCCCTGTCGCTGAGGTCATCGCCGAGTTCCTCCCTGGAGAACTGGTACCCCACCGCCATCATGGCCATGCTGGTAAATGTATCCGGCACATTAAACAGTTTTGCCGCCTGTTTCGTATCGTAACCACCCATCTGGTGAACCATGAGGCCAAGATCGGTCGCCTGGATGCACAGGCTCATGCTTGCGGCGCCGGTATCGTACTGGGCCCAGCGATTCGGTTTGCCGTTCTTTCTGAAAACAGTATTCGCGCACACCAGCAATAACAGGGGCGCATTGACAGCCCAGTCGCGGTTTCCCTCGGACAGGCACGACAGGGCGCGTTCCCAGGCGTCGTGATTGGAATACCTGTTACAGATCACATAGCGCCACGGCTCGTCGCCAAAACACGAAGGCGCCCAGCGTGCGGCTTCTATCAGTGCCTGAATTTTCTCCGGCTCAACCGGGCGATCCGGATTGAAGGCGCGGCCGCTCCAGCGCGCCGCAATCAATGGATTGATCGGGACCGAGGTCAAAGCGTTTTTTTTGATCATGTGAGTTCCTTCATTAACTTTGATATGGGTTGCGATTATACTGGTCAAAACCGGTCGGCACAGCTATCCATCATGACGGAAAATGATATCTATCTGAAACTTTCCTCCAGCATCGGCTCCGTCATAAAAAGCCGGAAAAAGACCATTCGCTGGCTCCTGGCCTGTTTTTTCAGCGGCCACCACGTACTGCTTGAGGACGTACCCGGCACCGGCAAGACCACGCTGGCCAAGACACTGGCCAGATCGATCAGCGCGGACTTCACCCGGATACAGTTCACGCCGGACCTGTTACCGAACGATATACTTGGCGTCTCCATATACAACCAGAATGACCAGAAGTTCCATTTTCATCCGGGCCCGGTATTTACCAACATCCTGCTGGCCGATGAAATCAACCGGGCTTCGCCGCGTACGCAATCAGCACTGCTGGAAGCCATGGCCGAGTCACAGGTCAGCATCGACGGCCAGATTCACAAGCTGCATGAGCCGTTCTTCGTGATAGCCACACAGAACCCGGTCGAGTACCACGGCACCTATCCCCTGCCCGAGGCACAGATGGATCGCTTCGGCATGTGTTTTTCTCTCGGCTACCCCGAAAAAGAGGATGAACTCGCCATCCTTGACGATCAACGTGATCACCATCCCGTCGATCGTGTAGCACCCTGCGTAACCATCGACGAGATCCTTGTGTTTGGAAAACACATTCGCGCGATACGGCTGAGTGAAGAGATTAAAAACTACATTATCGATCTGGTAAGTGCGACACGGAGCATGAGCGGCATCGTCAACGGCGGCAGTCCCCGAACCTCGCTGGCGCTGATGAAGACGGCGCAGGCCATCGCCGCCTTTGACGGGCTTGAATTCGTAACCCCCGATCATGTCCAGGAAATTGCCGTTCCGGTCATGGCGCACCGGCTCATGCTGGATCCCCAGGCGAAATTCGCCGGCAGGGAGGCAACGCAGTTTGTTCTGGAGATACTGGAGTCCGTATCGGTCCCCGTCTGAATATGTTACAGCGGTTGCTATTCGGCAATTTCAGGCTGGTTTACCGCATCAGCCGGATGTTACGCAACCGGTTTACCATCAATGGCCTGACAGTGCTGACCGCGGCCATGATGGCCGGCGTCTTCGGATTCGATACCCGGCAGACACTGTCATTCCAGATCTTCAGCCTGTTGCTGTCGGTGTTGTTGATTTCGCTGCTGTGTTCATTGTTTTTCCGGGGCCGGTTTTCAATTCGCAGGTATTTGCCGGATTACGCGACTGCCGGCCAGTCTGTTACCTATGAGCTCCTGATCCGAAATCTTGACGACAGTGTACAGGCCGACCTCAGCATCCAGGACGAACTCGCCAGTCCGCTGCCATCCTTCGAAGACTTCAAAAACACGCATGATCCGCTAGACGAGCAACGCAACTGGTTTGACCGCTTTATCGGTTACCCGCGTCTCATGAATCTCATACAAAGGCGCCGCGGCGGATTTATCCAGGCTGGCGGCCGTTTCCACATCCGTGAACATGGCATGCACAGGGTATCGAGCACACTGGTCCCGGTGCACAGGGGGTACCTGGAATTTTCCGGTATCCGGCTCAGCAAACCGGATCCCCTGGGGCTGGCGAATGCCATCAGGCACTTTCCCGTCAGGGACAAGCTGCTGATCTTTCCGCGCTATGTCAGTCTCGGCAAGATCATTTTACCCGGCAGTCGCAAATACCAGCCCCGGGGGCGGGCCATCTCCGGCAC